>NZ_JAUBRJ010000013.1:82662-135878 GCF_036701805.1 Microcoleus sp. N3A4 | reverse complement strand
AAGGAACGTCGGGAGATATTAAATTATTTAGGAAAGGTTTGCGGTCAATATTATTTAATAGTTGAAGATGGGTAACTTGCAAAATAAACCGGAGAATATTGTTGAATAAATTAAAATAATTGGCAACAGAACAATCATGTTGCCGGAATTTTAGTGTCTAATTTAGGGAAAATCAGTTCAGATATTGCCGAAGGAATATATTGGGAAATATAGGTAAATTCAAATTTCTTATATTTCGCCAAAATCGCAAAAAAATGATACTAAAATTAGAAAAGGTAGGCACAGATATTTTTCCTACACTGAATGTATGATAATCCTTAGTCATTAAAGCCAGAACTGCGGAATGTGGGTTCCGATGCTGCCGGATTTGATATTGCAGGCGGATATTAATTTTTAGGGACGATCGCACTTTTGGTCACTTTGTATAATCAAACCAGGCTTCAAAAACCCGGTTTCTGCCTAAGTTCATCCCTACCAAACCTTTAATTTTTCGTAAATACCAGGTTTCAATTGCCGATCGACCCTTTTTACTCACTTTATATAAATCAAGCCGGAGCTTGCTGCGGTCTACCCCAGACAATCCGCTCCTGCTTGTATACAACCATACCAGGTTTTGCGCCTTTCGGTTTGTATACATATTTCGGTTCTGTATAAACCACCGGGACTTGTTCGCTGTGGCGGGCGCGACTGTAATAAGCAGTCATGTCTGCGGCAAATTGCAAATCGGTTTCTTCAGCAACTGTACCGGGTTTGAGACGCAGCAAAGCGTGACTTCCGGGAATCTCTAGGGTGTGGAACCACAAGTCGTAGTCGTTGGCGGTGCGAAAAGTCAGTTGGTCGTTTTGGCGGTTGTTGCGCCCGATTAATAATTCAAAGCCGCTGGGGGTTTGGTAGCGGTGAAATTCGATCGCAGCATTTTTGTCGGTACTGCGATAATCTGGTACATCTAGATATTTTTGCTGGATCAGTTCTTCGCGGATTTCGGCGAGGGTTTGCAAATCTTGGGTGTTGCGATAGGTTTCCAATACCGAAAGTGCGACTTCAACTTGTTCTAAATAGTCGATTTCTTCCTGTACGGCGGCTAACAAAGGTTCTACTGCAATGCGAGCTCTTTTAAGTTTTTGGTGTTTTTTGTAGATTGCTTGAGCGTTTTGAACGGCGTTTTTTTCCACGTTTAGCGGAATGGTAACTGGTTTTTCTGTTTCAAAGTCGGGGAGAGAAATTGATTTCATTCCCGGCTGCCAATGCTGCAAATTTGCCATCAGCAAGTCGGCTTGGGATTTGTGGGTGTCTGCGTCTGCAGATTGCTGTAAACGTTCTTTAAATGTGTTGGCTTTGAGGCGCAGTTTTGCCAGGACGTTGTTGAGTTTTTGGGTAAGTTGATGCCGCAGTTGGGCGAATACTTGTTGGTTGATTTCGCCTGTGTAGTAGCTGTTAAGTATTTCTTGAACGGAAGAGAAGGAAGAAGGCTTTTCGGCTTCGCTGAGGGTAAAAACAGGGGAAGAGGAAGAGGAATCGGATTCGTTCCCAAGCTCTGCTTGGGAATGCATATCTTGAGGCTCTGCCTCTCTGGTATGATCTGGTGCGGGCCAATCGATGACGGTGTAGCCTTCGGGGGTAAAACTCGGGTGAAATTTGGAGTTTTCTAGGCATTGCAGCCAGTATAGCCAGCGCTGGAATAGTTGCTGCCATTCGTCGGGATTCAGGCTGTCGGTGGATTGTTCGGGGTCTAAAGAAGCCGATCGAATCATTGACAAAACTAAGGCTTTACTCATTCCTCGGTAATTCTTCAGCAGATTGCCCTTTAATTGACCGGGAACCAGGCTAATTCGCGATTGCCAGCGGTTTTGAGATTCGCTCAGGCTCGGCACTGCATCGGTCAAAGACGGGGGCATCTCGTAGGGTTGCCCGGTTTGGATGGGGCGGACGGTGGACTGTTTGGCGCTGACTTGGTGGGCGCAGGTGACAACGAGGTTGTCTTGGGCGGTGAGGATGACGTTGCTGTACTTGCCCATGATTTCGGCGTAGAGGTGCCAGAGGGCTGGTTCTCCGGGGCGTTTGGCGAATTGCAAGTCGATGACTCTTTCCCAGGATGCAACGGGGGCGATGGAAACTAAGGCTAAACCGCTGAGTTGGTGGCGCAGTTGTTCGCTGAAGGTGAAGGTGTCGGGAATGCGGGGCGGGGGGTCGCCGACGCAGATGCGGGCGGCCACAGGATGCCAGGAAAGGTCAATCCAGCCGCGCCCTTTCATGGTGCGGAGGGCCAGGGACACGGTAAATCGATCGCGCTGGTAGACTTGTTCTAAGCGCGCTGGCAGCCATTGGGCTCGCAGTTCGCTGCAAGCTGCGGTTAAAGTTGTAAAGTCTACGGGTTGCACGGTGGCCTCTTTGCGATCGAACTATCTATGTCTATGCTGACAGATATCGGTCGTATTTGACCGATTGTATCAAAGTTTTGAAAGCGAATTTGAAAAGGCATATCAGAGGCAGGCAAGATGCCGGCCCCCCAATCAATTTCTCTTATTCTGGTGGAACAGCCATCCTGCCTGTGCCGCATCAGAGGCAGGCAAGATGCCTGCCCCACAAGAAATATAGCTTTTTGTGGAACAGGCATCTTGCCTGTTGCTAAATATTTTGGTTCAAGCCTAGTAAATTCCTGTTATTGTTAGTTAAATGGAAAATATATCTATTCTCGAACAAGCTGCCAAGTCTAATTCTAAACCATCTCCCGCCGCCGTAGTCGCCGCCCTCCTAGAAGCTGAGAAAAACGCGAAAAAAAATAAAATTCGCTATTCTTTCGAGCAATTAATCGGCAACTGGCAACTCTGCTTTATCACCGGCACCAAAAAGACTCGACAAAAAGCGGGGATTGTGTTGGGTGCGGGACGTTACATCCCTCAGTGGATTGCGAAAATTCAAATTGCTTATTCGGCCGAACCTGTTGCTGAAGGAGAAGAGAATAGCGAAATCGGCAGGGTGGAGAATTCGGTGCAAGTTGGGGCGATCAAACTAACTCTTTCTGGGCCGACTAAGTTTTTGGTTAATAAAAATATTTTAGCTTTTGATTTTACCAGAATTACGGTGAAAGTGTTGGGTAAAACTGTGTATCAAGGATTTATTCGCGGTGGAGAAGCGCGGGAGGCGGAATTTTTTAGTTTGAGTGTGGGGAAGCAGGCATTTTTTGCATATTTTCTAGTAGAAGATGGGATAATTGCGGCTAGGGGAAGGGGCGGCGGATTGGCTTTGTGGGGGAAAGTTTAGAGGAATTGAGGACACGGCAATTGAGGACACGGCAATTGAGGACACGGCATTGCCGTGTCCCTACGGCAAAATAATCTATCGCCCTGGCTTTGATATAACCATCGCCCGATTAATTGTAGGGACACGGCACTGCCGTCTCCTGACTGTGGGTAACGGGTAAAATCAACCGGATTGGATGATGAAATTGCCCGATTAATTGTAGGGACACGGCAATGCCGTGTCCTGACTGTGGGTAATATCTCTGGAACTAAATACGTCAAATACACGGTTTACTCTTCGGTATTAACTACCGCGCATCGCCAATTAAAATAAACGGCGACCAATAAAACGGATGGCGAGCAATTTGACTCAACTTAGCTTGCCGCAAAGCTTCATTTTTACTCATCCCCTTATTGATATTTTGATAAAATTCAACCATCAAATCTTTAGTAGCGGAATCATCAACACTCCACAAACTCGCCATCACAGCTTGTGCGCCCGCACGCTCAAATACATAGGCAACTCCCGATATTTCTTCACCGTTAGAATTCGCTTGCATAGCAGTTTGACACGCGCTTAAGGTGAGGAGTCTGGTATTTTGCAATCCTAATAAGGCGGCCTCGCGAATATTGAATTGGCTGTCAGCAAATAACAGGGTATTTTCCTCCATCCCCAATTTTTGACAGCCTCCCTGTTGGAAACAGCCGTGAGTTGCTAGGTGTAAAAAAGGAAAGCGGGGTGCTTGAGTTTTGAATTGGTGGAGGGTGGCGGCATTGCCGATATAGGCGGAACTTCCGGGGAATAATTGAGCGATATTTCTAACTTCTTCTTCTGTACCAGCTAAATTTTGCGGAGCACGGGGAATGGGATTCCCTAATGCTAAGACTCCGCCTTGTAAAGTAGAATTGGGATTTGACCTTGTGGAAAGGCGGGTGAGATAGTTAACGGGATATTTCTGGATGAGGTATTCATCGGTTTGTTCGTCATACAGGGTTTCAAAGGGGATGTAGCGGAGTTTTCCCGTAGCGATGATGCTCAATTGTTTGGCGGAAGTAGCTTTAATTTGGTCTTCGATCGGACGGATGAGGATGTCGTAGAGTTTGCCGCCAGTTACGGTGACGTTGGGGTCGCCAGTGTTTTGCAGTTGTTCGCGGTATTGAGTGAGGAGTTTGTCGAATTCTGCAGGGTCGATCGGAATTTTTTTAACACTTAAACTGTCTTTGGTCAAGACGAATAGGGCGACGGTATTGGGGACATTTTTGACATTTGTCAGCAAGACGGGTTGAATCACAACGGTATCTGGTGCGATATTTGCTTTCAGTTGGGCGATGTCTTTGGGTGTGGTTTCAAAGAGTTCGGCGACTTCTGGGAATTGGCGCGAGATTTCTTCTGCTTTGCGATTGACTTCTGTTTCTAAATCCCGCATTTGTCGGGAGAGATTTTCTGAGAATTTGTCTTGAAGTTGGCGGCGGAGGAATTGGAGTTGTTGATTTTTTTGATTCCACTCGTCAAGGACTTTTTGTGCTTGGGGGTTGGCTACTTTGGCGTCAATTAAGCGGGTGTAGTCGGCGAGATCGGCTGTGGTGGCGATGTTGATCCATTGGAAAGCGCGATCGGCTTGGTTTTGGTCGATGAGAAGGGAGGTGAGGGCGATCGCTACGCTGCTTTCACCTTCTAAAAACTTTTGGCGATTTTCTCGCTGTAAACCACTCCGCATTTCTAAAGTAATTTTGACAGATTGCTCCCAATTTTCGATCGCTTGAGTCGGTTGCTTCGTATTTTTGTACCCTAAACCGATATTACTCAAAGTACCAGCTTCCCCCGCGCGATAGCCCACTTGCCGCAGAATTGGTAAAGCTTGGTTATAGTATTTCAATGCTTCTTGCGGTTGTCCGATGTTGTCGTACACTAAACCGATATTACTCAAAGTACCAGCTTCCCCCGCGCGATCGCCCACTTCCCGGCTAATTGGTAAAGCTTGGTTATAATATTTCAATGCTTCTTGCGGTTGTCCGATGTTGTCGTACACTCCACCGATATTACTCAAAGTCTTAGCTTCCACCCTGCGATCGCCCACTTGCCGCAGAATTGGTAAAGCTTGGTTATAGTATTTCAATGCTTCTTGCGGTTGTCCGATGCTGTCGTACACTGCACCGATATTATTCACAGTAGTGGCTTCCCCCGCGCGCTCGCCCACTTGCCGCAGAATTGGTAAAGCTTGGTTATAGTATTTCAATGCTTCTTGCGGTTGTCCGATGCTGTCGTACACTAAACCGATATTATTTAAAGTAGCAGCTTTCCCAGAGCTATCGCCCACTTCCCGCCTAATCGGTAAAGCTTGGTTATAGTATTTCAATGCTTCTTGCGGTTGTCCGATGCTGTAGTACACTGCACCGATATTATCCACAGTAGTGGCTTCCCCAGAGCGATCACCTACTTCCCGCCTAATCGGTAAAGCTTGGTTATAGTATTTCAATGCTTCTTGCGGTTGTCCGATGCTGTAGTACACTGCACCGATATTATCCACAGTAGTGGCTTCCCCAGAGCGATCGCCCACTTGCCGCAGAATTGGTAAAGCTTGGTTAAAGTATTTCAATGCTTCTTGCGGTTGTCCGATGCTGTGGTAGACTGCACCGATATTATTCAAAGTAGCAGCTTCCCCCGCGCGATCACCCACTTCCCGCCTAATTGGTAAAGCTTGGTTATAGTATTTCAATGCTTCTTGCGGTTGGGAGATGCTGTGGTACACTAAACCAATACTATTCAAAGTAGTAGCTTCCCGCGCGCGATTGCCCACTTCCCGGCTAATTGGTAAAGCTTGGTTATAGTATTTCAATGCTTCTTGCGCTTGGGAGATGCTGTAGTAGACTGTACCGATATTATTCAAAGTAGCACCTTCCCCTGCGCGATCGCCCACTTCCCGCCTAATTGGTAAAGCTTGGTTATAGTATTTCAATGCTTCTTGCGGTTGTCCGATGTTGTCATACACTGCACCGATATTATTCAAAGTAGTAGCTTCCACCCTGCGATCGCCCACTTGCCGCAGAATTGGTAAAGCTTGATTATAGTATTTCAATGCTTTTTGCGGTTGTCCGATGTTGTCGTACACTGCACCGATATTATTCACAGTAGTGGCTTCCCCAGAGCGATCGCCCACGAACCGCCTAATTTGTAAAGCTTGGTTAAAGTATTTCAATGCTTCTTGCGGTTGGGAGATGCTCTGATAGTTAAAACCAATAGCATTGAGTGCTAATGCTTCGAGCTTTTTATCTTTTACTTGTCGTGCTAGCGCTAGAACCTGTTGCCATGTTTCTATTGCCTGTCGCGCTTGTCCTTGCTTTTCCTGTTGTATTGCTTGCTGTATAAGTCTGTTTCTTTCTTCAACCTGTGAATCTCGACTTTGCCCCCATCTCGGTTGCACCATCAGCGGCACAGTCAGAGAAGTTAGACACACACCCAAAAACACAACACTGCCTATAATGAGTTTTCTATTTTTCATAATTCACCAAATTAGATTAATACAATAGGTATCAAACGCAGAATCTTTTAATCCTTGAAACCTTCTAATGGCTCATAAAATCTATCAGATATGATAATCAACTCGCGATCGCAGCCAAAAAACGGCGGACAGAACTTACACACTCCCACCAAAGAAACCGGGTTTTTTACCGAATCTGCGGGCTACAACGAAATATTTTCGTAAAAAAACCCGGTTTCTGCCCCCGCGACGGACTCAATACGGAGTCGCTACAATTGTCATCGTCTTTTTCTGCACATCAAACTGCATTTCATCCACGAAAAATTGCCGATCTTTCGATACTCCCAAAATCCCCCGCAATTCCGGCCGATTCACGACAGGCGGCCCCAATTTCACCACAGCTTGACCTTTAACAGCATCTTTCAGCTCAAAAGCACTCATGGGAATGCCATTCCATTTGGCTTGACTGCTAGTAGCTGGCGGGAGTTCGCCCCGAATAAATCGCTCCCCATTACTACGATAAACCACCGCATTTTTGGAAAACAGGATTTTATTAATTTGACCCAACGGGATCGATAGCTTTTCCTGCCCTCCCTGTATCAATACTGTTTGCTCTTTCTGATCAATCTTTACAACTCGACCGTCTCTTTTTCCGCCGCCTTTCATCACAATTTCCGCTTGCGTCGGCAACGCTACGGGTATCGGCTGACTAGCGTTAGCCTCTGCTTGTACCGATGGCAAATTCTGTTTCTGGACTTCCTGACTGGCCGCATTAACTTGTGCTGCCATACCCGCTGTTACCGTAAAAAGTGCTACAACTAGAAATGAAAGTGTTTTGCGTTTCATGGTCCCCTAAACCCCCTTCAAGGATAAGCGTTACCCGTGCTATTGTCCTAAAATTGTACTCCACATCCCTTGAAGGTGATTCCGTGACTGCTTCTCCCCAACCTACTCCCGAATCGAATATTTTAGGCAACTTGGCCAGTGTTGTTGGCTTACTCAGTGCCGCTTTGTTTTTCACCGGCTGGATTTATCGCTGGTCTTATTTTTACTGCTTTCAGCTAAATGTAATTACCCTCGATTTACCAGTAGAATCGTTTTTCCTAGTACCGCTTCAGGTATTTTTAGGGGATGGCTGGACAATACTCAGAAGTGCGATCGCCCTTCTGCTGACAGCCCTCGCGATTTACCTCACTTTGTGGCTGGTTAATAGTATAAACAAGACAGTTGCTGCTAAAATTAATGGAACAATTACACGGTGGCTTTCCTATCCTTACGGCAGAAGATTCAGGTGGCTTTACCGCATCCTGAACTCTTGGCAACAATTTAATGTCAATAGATATAACTCGATCAAATTATTGCGATCGCTCGTTGACGAAATTATTATTGTCGGTTGGGTATTGCTAGTGTTGTTTTGGTCAGCATACCACCAAGGTATTGCCGATGCCCGACGCGATGCCGGGGAAAATTCGTCTTTACCCGCAGTTGCATTAATCGCCAAACAAGACAACATTGCTTTAGGCAGAAAACTCGACGATCCAACACTCCGACTAGACCCCAAAGGATTTAAGGCGCTCGGCGATGCAGGTCTATTTGCAGATTTGAGCAAAAGAGATTATACTGATATCAATAATCCCAAAGAACCTAGAGTTTGGCGGTTACTTTTGGAGAGAGGAAACTGGATTTATCTGTTTCCTGCTTTAACAAAAGAACAGCAAACAGACCCTAAAGCTCGCCCGCCTGTGATTGCAGTTCAACAAAGTCAATCCGGCGATCAATTGTTAATTGTAAGTCCCGAACCTTCTCAACCGTCTAAATAAATTCCGGGCTGGTTGATTGGATGCCAAAATAGTCGAGATCCCCCCTTAAAAAACATAGCTTAAAAAAGGGGGACTTTAAGAGATTTATGGTTTATTTAACTTGACAGTCATTTTCTTCGCTCATGGCTTCCAACATTCGCTCCAATCAACCCCCAGACCAGCAGATTTTTATCTGATCTTACTCATTATTTGATGAGTTCTTCGAGGGATGGGAAAAGCAATTTTTCAGCGCCGATTTTTTCGCAGTCGCAAGGCTGTTGAGTTGCGGATATTGCTGATACTTTTCCTAGCAGCAACTGGATGCTTTCGATTAGCAATGGTAGAGTTAATAAAATAATTGATGCCGAAACTAGCAAGCTAATTAAGCCGTCGGCCCAATTCCAGTGCAGCCAAGCCACGGCGATCGCAGCTAAAATTACTCCAACCGATGAAAATATGTCGGCAACTGCGTGGAGAAACGCGCTTTTGAGGTTCAAGTCGCCGTGACAGCAGGAATGCAAGCAACAAGCGTTGATTGAGTTGATGCTTAAACCGACAATTGCGGTAATTAACATCGGGAGTCCTTCTATTTCCGGGGTTGGGGACAGCAAGCGGGCGATCGACTCGGCGGCAATCCAAAGCGCGATCGCTACTAAACTGATACTATTAATTAAAGCAGCAATGATTTCTCCTCGTTCAGGGATTGGCGATCGGGCGATCGCACAATCTACTGGTTTATTTCTAGCTTTGACTGAGGAGTACCAAGTCGCTGTCAAAGTTATTGCTAAAGCTGCTACATCTGAAAAAACGTGACCCGCATCTGCTAATAGGGACAAGCTATGAGAATTAAGTGCGGCGATTAACTCTGCGACAAAAAAGCTGCTAAGCAGTACCAATGCTGTTTGTAAAAGTCGCACTTTGCCAATTCTGGGATTTGTATTCTCGCAATGTACGAGCTCCTTGGCGTTTTCAGATTCAAAATTGTCCGTAACTGGAAATGTCATGCAGCAGTCCTTCAGGTTAAACTCGATTTTTAATTAAACATTAAATTAACTATCAATGACTTATAATATACCAAATCCGAACCAAGAACCGGAAAAGCCGATCGCAAATTTCCCAAATCTTGAAATAAACCATCGTCCAATTAGCGACAATCAGCCAAATACTTTAACAGGGGAATCTTTAGTTGATTTGCGCCGCTACGATCGATCGAAATTCGATCGGGGAAGGCCTGGTTGGTTAATTTTGCTTTGGTGGCTGGTGCAGGCGATCGCATTTCCTCTCACTCCACACCCTTTTAACGGCATCAGAAGCGGGTTGCTGCGGTTATTTGGAGCGAAAATAGGTTGTGGTGTGATTATCCGCCCTACGGCTCGTTTTACCTATCCTTGGAAAATTGAAATCGGCGACTGCAGTTGGATCGGAGATGATGTTGTATTCTACAGTCTCGATCGAATTGCGATCGGCAAACACTGCGTCATTTCTCAAAAAAGTTACCTCTGCACCGGCACTCACGACTCCCAAGACCCAGCCTTTGGCTTGATAACAGCATCTGTTACTATTAATAACGGCGTTTGGATTGCCGCCGACTGCTTCATTGGCCCTGGTGTCGAAATCGGTGCTAACGCTTTAATCGGAGCTCGCAGCAGCGTCTTTAAAAATATGCCTGCAGGCTTTGTTTGTATGGGAACACCCTGTCGTCCGCGCGATCGGCGAGAAATTAACCAAAGTTCGTAAGAGATATTGCACCGGGAAACTAAGCTGCTTGATAAGCTTGTTGCCGAATTGGAATTTCAATGACGAATTCTATTCCCTTTCCTGTTAGAGGCTGGCAGTATAATCGGCCTCCATGCTTTTCAGCGATAATTTGGTAACTGATAGATAACCCCAACCCCGTTCCTTTACCGATAGGTTTGGTGGTAAAAAAGGGTTCAAATAGCTTTTGTTGTAGGGTTTCGCAAACTCCCCGACCGTTGTCACTAATATGAATAGCAACCCAATTATCGTCAATTAATTGTGTACAAATCTGAATGCGGTTCGGGTGTTTTTTGATTTCTGCAAAGGAACGCTGCTGATTAGATTCATCCAAAGCATCAATGGCATTGGAAAGAATATTCATGAACACTTGATTGAGTTGTCCGGCATGGCATTCTACTGGTGGAAGCTGACCGTAGTCTTTTACTACTTCAATCTCTGGATGCTCTGGTTTTGCTTTTAAACGATGATGCAGAATGGTGAGCGTACTATCAATCCCTTCATGGATATTTACAGCTTTCACGTCTGCCTCATCCAGGCGAGAAAAGATTCGCATAGACTTGACAATCTCCTGAATGCGCTGCGTTCCTAAGTTGATTGAGTTAAGAACTTTGATAAAATCTTCCTCCAAAAAATCCAGTTCAATTTCATCCATTGCTGCTTGAATCCGAGGGGTGGGATTTACATAATCTTCTTGATATAGGTGTATAATTTTTAGTAAGTTATGAGCGTACTCTTGGGCATAACCCAGATTGCCAGAGATGAAATTTATAGGGTTATTGATTTCATGAGCAATGCCAGCAGCCATTTGCCCTAATCCCGACATTTTCTCGTTTTGGATTAACTTAATTTGCATTTTTTGCAAAGCATCATAGGCTTGGCTGACTTCTACAACTTTTTGCTCCAATAATGTATTTTTTTCCTCTAATTTGTCTGTAAGAATATGAAGCTTTAAATGCAGTTTGACGCGAGCTAATACTTCCTCTTGTTGGAAGGGTTTGGTAATATAATCTACAGCCCCAACCTGAAATCCCTCAACTTTATTAGCCGTATCCGAGAGAGCAGTCATAAATATAATGGGAATCTGTTTAGTTTCTGGATTAGCCTGTAATCGACGACAAGTTTCAAATCCATCAATTTCTGGCATCATGACATCTAGCAAGATTAGATCGGGTAGAGCATATTTGACCCGCTCTAGTGCCATTTTTCCAGATTTTGCGACCCGAACTTCAAATCCTGCCTGACTTAAGGCATCAGATAAGACACCTAAATTAGCTGAATTGTCATCAACTATAAGAATCGTACTCTTTGGTTGAATTGCTGAATTCATAAATCTTACTTGTAGGACTGAATAAAAGTTAAAATTTCTTCGTCTTGAAAGTCCTTTGCCATCTGATGCAATATTTTAGCAAAGGGAATGTATTTGGGATCTATTTGTTCAAGTAGTGCCGCCTGTTTAACTATTTCTAGGAAATTTCCTTTCATAGCCAGCTCG
This sequence comes from Microcoleus sp. N3A4, assembly GCF_036701805.1. Classification (NCBI taxonomy): domain Bacteria; kingdom Bacillati; phylum Cyanobacteriota; class Cyanophyceae; order Oscillatoriales; family Microcoleaceae; genus Microcoleus; species Microcoleus sp. N3A4. The sequence continues at coordinate 124,111 of NZ_JAUBRJ010000013.1, read as the reverse complement.
TATAGTATTTCCATTTCCGTAGCAGGTGGGGCAATTAGCTCGTTGGTGTCTGAGACAAGTGGCAGTGGATCTTCATTACCTTCATAAACCCATTCCAAATCAAGATATTGTTGTATTTTTTTCAGGAGTTCCGTTGCCTGAACAGGTTTGGGAATAAAAGTGTTGCCTCCTGCCTCTAAACTTCTGTATTGATCTGCTTCAAATACGCTAGCAGAAGAGACAATAATGATGATGTCTTTGAAGTTTTCCGATTCTCGAACCCGCTTAATCAGCTCGAAGCCATCTAGTTCGGGCATTAGTAAGTCGGTAACGATTAAATCTGGCTGTACCTCCAGAATTTTTTCCCAGCCTTCCTGCCCATCGTTGGCTTCAGATACCTCAAAGCCGATCGGACTGAGCAAATTGCTAATTACCGAACGGTTAGCCCATTTGTCATCAATAACCACAATTTTAGGTTCGCGGTTTTTGATGCCGACAATCTGCCCGCGATGGTCGATTTGAGACGCTTTCACCCATTCATCCGCTTGAGATAGATTGACATCAAACCAGAAAACACTGCCCACATTCATCTCACTTTGAACCTGAATGGTACTGCCCATGAGTTCTACAATCCTTTTGCTAATTGCCAGTCCCAATCCCGTACCTTCCGTCTGCCGTCTGCGATCGCCTACCTGCTCGAAGGGCTGAAAGATAGCTTGGAGTTCATCTTGTGCAATGCCGGTACCGGTATCGCGTATTTCAAAGCGAATTTTTCCTTCTGTTGCAAAACTGACTGTAAAAGTGACACTGCCCTCATCCGTAAATTTAATAGCGTTGCTCAAAAGATTAATCAACACTTGTCGCAAGCGTTTTTCATCCGCACGAATACCGATCGGTAGTTCGAGAGTTGATGGAAAATGGAAGTGAATTCCCTTTAGTTCAGCTCGGATGCGACACATTTCTGCGACACCTTGCAGGAACGCCGGGAAATGAAAATCGGTGGGCATGAGTTCGACTTTCTGTGCTTCAATCTTCGACAAATCGAGAATATCATTGATTAACGTCAGTAAATGCGAACCGCACTGATAAATGACATCAATGCGCGATCGCTCTTCTTCATTCAAGACTTTGGAACGCTGAAGAATCTGCGCGTATCCCATGATGCCATTAAGGGGAGTCCGCAATTCGTGGCTCATGTTAGCAAGGAATTCACTTTTAGCCCGACTAGCTGCTTCTGCGGCTTCCCTGGCTTTTGCCTGTACGAATTCTGTTTGTTTGCGATCGTGGATATCGGTGCAAGTGCCAACCCACTCCCGGATGCTGCCATCTTCATTTAGAATTGGCACCCCTCTAGCTTGAAAATAACGATAGTTTCCATCGGCTCCCCGGATTCGATATTCTATCTCATACAGGCTTTTCGTTTGCACTGCTTCCATCCAAACCTGAGCCGTTCGTTCGCGATCGTCCGGGTGAATTGCATCTAACCAGCCAAAACCAACCACCTCAGCCTCGGTTTGTCCGGTGTAAGCTCTCAGACTCGGTATATCCGGGCATCTTCCTTCAGCATCCGTTATCCAGACGATTTGGGACGTAGCAGCGATTAGCGAACGATAGCGTTCTTCGCTTTGTTTGATAGCATCTTCGGCTTGTTTGCGATCGTGGATATCGCTGCAAGTGCCAACCCACTCCCGGACGCTGCCATCTTCATTCAGAATGGGTACCCCTCTAACTTGAAAATAACGATACTTTCCATCCGCTGCGCGCATTCGATACTCTATCTCATACAGACTTCTCGTTTGCGCTGCTTCCATCCATACCTGAGCCGTTCGTTCGCGATCGTCCGAGTGAATTGCATCTAACCAGCCAAAACCAACCACCTCAGCTTCGGTTTGTCCGGTGTAAGCTCTCCAACTCGGTAGATCCGGGCATCTTCCTTCAGCATCCGATATCCAGACAATTTGGGACGTAGCAACTATTAGCGAACGATAGCGTTCTTCGCTTTTTTTTATCGCATCTTCCGCTTGTTTGCGATCGGTAATGTCGGTATTAATTTCGAGTTGGGCACAAGGCTTTCCTTCTGCGTCGCGTTGTAATGTCCAGCGACTGGCGACAATAATATGCCGATCGTCACGGGTAGTGTGGTGCAGTTCTCCTTCCCAACTTCCGTGCTCGAAAAACTCTGCCAATAAGGTTTCTAATGGTTTAGGGAAGATGGTTTCTAAGAATGCGTGAATGAACTCCCCGGCTACTTCAGCTTTTGTCCCGTTATAGAGCTTTTCTGCACCTTGGTTCCAGTAGATGATGCGATCGTCCATATCTCTAATAATGATACTATCGCTAGCTAAGTCCAGTATTTCTAGGGTTTGACGGAGTGTTTGCTCGACTTTTTTGCGATCGCTAATATCTCGTGTTGTGGCGATGATGCCGAGGATATTACCATTAGCATCCCGCCAAGGAGCCTTTGTCGTCAAAAAGGTCTTAGTGGTTTCATGCTGAGAAGAGACTTCTTCCTCATAACTCTCAGTGATTCCTGCTGCCATAATTTGGCGATCTTTTGCCATAACTTCACGGGCAGTGTCAGGTGGCAGTAATTCCAAATCATCTTTGCCGATGATTTCCTCAATTGGCCGGCCCAAGAAGTTTGCCAAAATGGAGTTCATGGCAACATAACGCCCTTCCCGGTCTTTAACCACAATGATGTCTGGCGTACTTTCCAGAATCGAGTTCAGCAGATCGTTGCGTTCGCGCAGAGCTTGTTCGGCTTGTTTGCGATCTGTTATATCCGTATTTGCTCCCACCCATTCGCGAATCGTGCCATCAGCTTCTAAGATAGGCACTCCACGACAACTCATGTAGCGGTATTCCCCGTCATGGCGGCGCATACGGAATTCAACTTCATATAGCGATCGATTAGCAATAGCAGTTGACCAGGCAGTGGCAATAGACGAGCGATCGTCTGGATGGATAGCGTTGAACCCACCCCCTCCCTTGTACTCATCAAATGTCTGTCCTGTAAATGCACTCCAAGTAGGTTGCTCGATCGCTATTTCGCCGTCTGCATTGCAGATCCAAATAATTTGAGCGGTGGCTTCCATCAAAGAACGAAATCGTTCTTCACTTTGTTTGAGGACATCTTCTGCGTTTTTGCGATCGCGCTGCGCCGCCTGCTGTGAGCGAATATCCCGCGCAACAGTCGAAATAAATTCGACTTCGCCCGCTTCCGTTTTGTGAACGATCAAAACCTGAGAGACTGGAATTTCTTCCCCATCGCGTGACAAAAATAGGATTTCACCAGTCCACCTACCCTCTCGTAAGGCAGTTGGAATTACTTCGCCGTGAAATTTTGCCGTTGCCGAGGGAGCTAATACAGAATCTATAGTAAACGGAGATCGTGCTTCTTCTGGGGACATCCCCAGCATTTTCTGTCCGGCTTTGTTGAGGTAGACGCTATGCCCCGTAACATCCACAATTCCTACTAAGTCGGAAGTTGCTTCCAAAATTGCCGTCAGTCGTGCCTGCTTTTGTTCTGCCCGCTTGCGATCGCTAACTTCAATCACAATGCCACCAAGACCGCAAACCCTGCCATTTTCAGCCCGCAAAGGATAGTAAGATGCTTGCCAGTAGCGCAGGATGCCCGGTTCTTTCGGCGTTTCACCTACTAATTCACAGTCGAGAATGGGCTTGCCCGTATCCAGAATGCTTTGCAGAATTGGTTCCAGAGTCGGAGCCAATTCTGGCAGAACTTCACGCAGGGATCTACCAATATGGTCTGCCACACAAATGCCATTGGTATGGGCCATAACTTCGTTAATTTGGACGTAGCGAAGTTCGTGGTCTAAAATCAGCAGTCCGGCGTTGGCACCTGCAAAAAAAGCGTCGAAGCGATCCTGTGGCAATATCTGTGCTGTTGTGCTCTCTTGCTGTGGCGGTTGGTTTTTATCTGGCGGCAATTTGCTCATATTAAATCGTGCTTTTCAGCTATAATTCTAGAACTTCTTTCCAATTGTGCGATCGCAAGGTTTTCGTTTTCTCCTATTTGGGTACTGAAGAAAACGTTCAGTAGGGCGACCATTAGGTTTTCAATCGGCGATATATGTATCCCTGGCGACACTATTTCCCTTAATTCTTCGGGTGTATCGCCAAGCAGTTCTATTGCTCATCAATTCTATTGCTAATCAACCCTATCGGTAGAACATTGGTGACAACATAAGCTAGGGAAGCATTTGTCAATCAGCAATTATGCTCAGCATTTACTCAGATTGGGGGTGGAGAACTTAGATTTGGGCGATCGAGGAATCATGTCTCGCGCCATATTTATTTCCACCCACCCCCAAATCGCGAATTTTCCACTCCTGAACAAGCAGTGTTTCAGTAATTTTACTGATTGACAAATGCAATTAAGTTTTAATTGGTCAGAAATGTAGGTAGAATGCCAAGTATTCTTGGAACGTTCTCAATTTTAGCTAGCTCCGTTAAATTTTTAGTTAGATATTCTTAGATACACAAGACGGACTCAACTGGTACAGTGATAGCAATATTTCTCCCACCAGTTAAACTCATTGTAATATTGGGATATTTGACTTGTCCACTTAAATAGTCATTGAATAATCCCTGCTTAAGTTTCTAACGGGACTTTAACAAAAAATCAGTCTAAAGTATGATAATCTAGAATAGATTTAACGTTGACTCAAGTTAGTAGAGGGTTCGTTTTAATAGATGATTCCGGTTTCGCGAAAAAGTTGCACGCTAACCGCAGGTCTGGGAAGACAATATATCCGAGAAATTGGCAAGACGGATAACGGCGCAGTCTGAGGAACCACACATCTATGTAAGGAGTTCTGTTTTTTCTTCCCCTACCAACAGACCAAAAGTTCGCTGTAACGAATTCAGTCCTTTATTTTCAAACTTGGTACTAAAAACTTTAGTCCTTACTACCAACAGCTTAAAACTGACCGCACAAAAAATATTATTTTTACATTAAAATTGAATACAATACCCCAAGAATTACTGACAGATATCTCCCAAATGTTTACAGCGACCTTATTTAAAATAGGGGATAATCCTGTATCGCTGCGGTCAATTGTGGAACTGATTGTATTGTTCATGGCTGTCCTCGTCATATCGCGCTCTTTTACAAACTTTCTTAAGGAACGCTTGCTCGTCAAACTGGGAATTGACGAGGGAAACCGGGAAGCTATCGCAGTAATTATGCGCTATTTAATAGTAGCTTTAGGCGTTGTCGTTGCCATCCAAGGAATAGGATTCAACCTCGCTTCTTTTGCAGTAGTTGTGGGGGGATTGGGAGTCGGAATTGGCTTCGGAATACAGGATTTAACAACGAATTTTGTCAGCGGCTTAACGCTGCTTTTAGACAGACCTGTGAAAGTCGGAGACTTTGTGGAATTAGAAGGATTGATGGGAATCGTCAAAAAAATCTCGATTCGATCGACTATCATTCAAACCAATGACGACTCCAGCGTCATAGTTCCCAACAGCCAAATGATTAGCAACAAAATTGTTAATTGGAGTTACGAAAACTCGCTACTCTGTCTGCGAGTTCCCGTAGAAGTAGCCGAGAATAGTAACCCGCTGTTAGTGACAGAAACTCTGTTAAATATTGCTTACGCGGAGGCGGGAGTTGTGTGCGAACCGAATCCGAAAGTATTTTTTGTCGAGTTTGGCGATGATAGTTTTAAATTTGAACTTTTAGTTTGGACGGACAAGCCGACTGAAAGAGAAGTAATTAAAAGTTCTTTGAATTTTGCGATTGAGTACAATTTCCGCAACCAAAAAATTGAATTCCCGTTCAACGACAGAGAAATTTATTTGCAAAATCCCGAAGTTCTTTTGTCAATGTTCAACAAAAAAGAAACTGCAATTGACATCACGAACATTTCCTATGAAAACGAGCAAAAAATGCCTATTTTTGCAGAGGAACTGAAAAAGCCATCGTCCCTTAGCTGTTTGCTGCGACAGGTGGAATACTTTGAAAATATGACCGATCTTGAATTGCGGCAATTGATTGAAGTTGGATACCGCAAACGGCTGCGATCGCAAGAATTTTTATTTCGAGAAAACGACCCGGGAGATGCTTTTTACATGATTCTTTCAGGTTCAGTCGAAGTTTTTGTAGAAGCTATTGACAAACACCTGAATAACCTCGTTACAGGTCAGTTTTTCGGGGAACTTTCTTTGATGTTGGGAATCCCCAGAACTGCTTCGGTAAGAGCTTTAGAAGAAACTATTTTGTTTGCGATTAATAAAGAAGGTTTCCAGAAAGTTTTAACTGAACGACCGGATTTATCTGAACTGATTATTAAAGAAATAGTCAAACACAAAGAAGAACTCAGCGAGAGACAGCAATTATTGCGAGAAATGGAATTAGTAGATGCAGCAGAAGAGGATGAAAATCCTGTAGAATGGGTGAGAAAACGGCTAAAAAATCTATTTAGTGTTTGAAATAATTTCTTATGACGCGATTTATTCACGATCTCTTTGCCAAAGAATACCTGGAGGAATTGCTGTCGCCCATCGGAACGGTTAATATCGGCCGCGATGTGACTTCCGAAGTCCGAGAAATCGATGTTTATTTCACTCCCAGCACCGCAATTCCCGAATACTCAGAAACCCTGGGATTGTTGGGAAAAATGGCAAACACAACTGCAATTTTTGAACCGTTTCGCAATCCGGCAAACGTCAGCGAAATTTGTAGCTGTCTGGGCAAGTTGTTGGACGTGCGAGGTGAATTGGAGCGAAAATTTAGGAGAGAAAATACTCGCTATGATGATGCTCAGTTACCGAAACTGTGGATTTTTGTACCCACAGCATCGAAAGCATTGGTAGATAGCTTTAATGCGATACCAGACACAGAGAATTGGATGCAGGGAATTTATTTTTTGGGTGCATCTTTGCGAACTGCAATTGTGGCGATTCACCAGTTGCCAGAAACTCCAGAAACCCTGTGGTTGAGGATTTTGGGCAAAGGGGGAGTGCAGCAAAGGGCTATTTCCCAATTAAGCGCTTTAGCAACAGACGATCCGTTGCGGATTATCGCGCTAGAATTGCTGTATCGGTTACAGTCAAATTTAGTAACCGATGCGCCACAAGAATTAGAGCCAGAAGAGCGGGAGTTAATTATGGCCATTGCACCACTTTTTCAACAACAAATACAAGCAGCACAGCAACAAGCTAGAGAAGAAGGACTAGAACGAGGACTAGAACAAGGGCTAGAACAGGGGCTAGAACGAGGACTAGAACAAGGGCTAGAACGGGGACGAGAACAAGGACTAGAACGAGGCAGACAAGAACAACAGTGCTTAATCTTAGAAAACTTTCTGCGAGTTAGATTTGGAGAATTAAGTCCAAAAATGACAGTTTTTCTATCTCCAATATCCAAGTTACCGGCGGCGGAATTTACAGTGCTGTTGCTGGCAATATCGATGCTGACAGTCGATGAAACAGGGCGGGAACAAGCGGTGAAGTTGTTAGCTGAAAGTGTCTTGCAAATACGATCGCCTGAATTGGGCGATATTCTGCCTGCAGCAGTTACTAATTTATTGGCATTGCCTGTGGAAGAATTGACCTTGTTTGTAGAACAACTGTCGCAGTTATCGGCTGAGGAATTGAGGGACAGGTTAGGAACAACACCTGACTAAAACCTGCGATCGCTCTCACAGGACTAAGGCCAACTGTCACAAGACTTTTAGGTATGTTGTTGCACTTGGGCGCTCTTAGGATATGAAAGAGCGCCCAAGCGCAACTACATACCTTTGTTTAATGTGGCAGTTGGCCTTAGTCCTGTATTTGATTAAACCTTCTCTTTCGCAGGCGGAACCAAACCGGTTTTATTCAAACCTGCATCAATATCCCTGAGCAATTTAAAATCATCTTCGGGTAAAGAATTAACAGGCGAGTGTTTTTCCAGAAACGAGAATGCTTGCCGAAATTCACGCGGCCGGGAGTCGATCGCACCATCGAAGTGACAAGGTACAATTCTTTGAAAGTCCCAACTCGCCACTTTATCCACCCAATCGAGAGTTTCCCTCGGCGCGCGGTTGAGAATCAATGTCTGCAAAATCGGCGCCACCAACAACCGCCCTCCTCCCCGCAAAGCCTCAAACGATCGCACCCAATCTGTTTTCCACTTGAACGGATACAACCCGAAATAAGCTTTCCTAGAGCGTTCTGGCGCTTGGCGCGCGCTGGCAAATACCTCCGACCACGGCGGCACTTCCAGCACGCTAGGCGTAAAATACATGGCAAATAAGGCGATTCTCTGCCAGCCTTTGCGCCGATTTTCGTGGGAGTCGGCCACGATGTCCGAGGCGCTGTCTTTGGCGTGAAATAGCAGCGGGTAGTGGTCGAATTCGACGATCGCGGGCGGATTTTCGGGAATGGAAACCACGGAATCTGTTAACATCAGCGTGCGCGATCGCCTGTGAAATAAGGCAACTTCTGCAAATCTGCCTAAACCGAGGTCGATCGGGCCCAAAATTGCCCAGTCAAATTGATCGGCTAACGGCGTGTTGCTGCTGTCAAAGGGCAGTACAGACGTGCGTTTCGCCGGCAAACCCAGCCAACTCAGCGGCAAATTCATGGGGAAACTCCACTGCTGCGGGGCGACAAACACCTGCGCTTCGGGAAAACACCTCGCAAAGGGGCCGACAAAAACTTTGTGCTCGATGCCCGAAACCGTTGTCAGCAGGATGTACTTAACCTCGCCGTGTTCTGCTGCTAACTCCTTTACCAAGCGGATGCACTCAGGAGTCGGTGCAACGGGGGCGTAGACGAGAAGGCCTTCGGGTTCTAGTTTAATTACTGTCATCCGAATCGGGACGACTACGTAGAAAATTCCTTGTAGCTGGTCAAAAGTCCAGATCGTGTCCTTGACTATTTCCTTGCGGATGGTGCGCCGCTTGCTGTAGGGATAGAGGGGGACGACTGGCCAAAAGGCCCAAGAATAGTCCCGAGAATCAATCTGTGCTGATGTTGGTATGCCTTCGCCCTCTGCCACTGGTGCGACTCCTTGCCGATTTTTTTGTACGTGCGTGCGATCGAACTGTTGTTCTATTATTTCACTCCTGTGGCGCGGATTCGAGGAGTTGAAAGGCAGCCGGTTCAGTGCGGTATCGCTGGATTTCGGCTTTTGGTACCGTCTCCGATAGGTTAACCGCGATATTTGTAGGGGCTGGTTTTACTGACAATCTGTAGTTTATATCCAGAATGTCGATCGCAAGTTCAAGTTTCAGTCCCGTTGCCGGGATTCTATTAGTTGAAAGCGCCGATGTATTTTCTCCCTACGCAACGTTAGAGGATGTTTTAAAAGTCGAAGCAAGTCAATCGATTTTAGATTTTAGATTTTAGATTTTAGATTTTAGATTTGAAGCATTGACCCCACGGATCAATGATGAATGTGGGTTTGTTTGCGCTCACCTGAGCTCCGGGTGCGTCGCTCAAAGATTGTGGATATTCTTTAAGATTTAAGGGTGGCGACGCACCCGGAGCGATACTGTTGTATGAGTTTTGAGAATTAGTATAAATAATTATTATCCATTGCCGCTCGATACCGTTTCATTTTTAAACTTTGTTTAGAAGTTTTTTCTGGTTTCAGTAAATTGATGGCACTCGCGACGTAGAAGCGCCAAATTTTACGGAGAGTTCTGTTTGTGAATCCGGCTTTCATCTGATCGAAAATGTAACATAAGCGTGTCCAATGTAAGCTATTTCTAAGTGCTTACCCCGTCAGGCAACCACGGGGGATTGCCCCTACAAATTTCATACCCCAATTCAGCAACGTCCAGATTTTTTTGGGAAGCTCTAGTAGGTTTTCCCAAAAAGGGATGGATTTTCTCATATTTTTGCATACTTGCAAAATCGGGATGCTCCGCATGGTATAAGTCCTTACGCGGAGCTGCAACTGAGAATTGTCCACTGCATTAACTGCTGCCACTCGGGAGATTGAGCTAACAAATCTGCATCCAATTCATTTTCATTTCCCGCCGACTGCGAAAATTCGGCGAAACATTCCACCCAATTAATTACTGTTTCCACAGGCAAATAAGGCGTATAATTCCAAGAACGCTGCAAAAACTCTACCATCTCAACAGAATGACCGGTGCGGTGCAAATACCAAGCAATCCAAACTAAGGTACTGTACTTGATTTGTTTTTCCAACAAACGTATTTTATCCGGCAATTCGGGGCGGGCAAAAAAATTGTCTATGACTGCGGCCAAGGATTTAGCCTGCGGTAAACCTTTGTACATGGCGCTTTGTTCGTGCTGGCGGTAGCAAACAGTTACTTCCTGCAGCCACTCTGCTTCGCATCCCATTAAGGCTAAACGCAGCACTAAATCTGTATCTTCCGCCGGTGGAAATCGAGGGTCAAATCCGCCGGCGCGCTCTAACCAATGGCGGCGAAATACCATCGCGCTGGGTAATACAGGTTTCCACCTGAGCCACGTTTCTAAGTCTAATTTAGGGACGTTTTGCCAGGGTTTGACATCTTTTAGCGGTTCGCCTATACTATTAACTAGACGCCAGCCGCTGTGGACTATTCCTAGATTTGGTTTCGCTGCAAATACAGCGATTTGTGCTGCTATTTTGTCGGGTAAAAAGTAGTCGTCAGCATCGAGAAATGCGATAAATTCTCCTCGCGCTAGCTCTATGCCGCGATTTCTGGCAATCGAAACTCCTTGATTTTGTTGGTAAATGTAGCGAATTCGATCGCCATATTTTTCTAAAACTAATCTGGTGTCGTCTCGGGAGCCGTCGTCTACTACAATAATTTCCCAGTCAGCAATTGTTTGGTGCAGCACGCTATCTACTGCTTGGCCGACGTAAGCAGCGCAGTTGTAAGCCGGAATCACCACGCTTACCTGTGGAGTTCGATCGCTCATAATTAATATCAAGTTTGATGGATTATAGCATTTTAAATTTTATATTTTAGTGGGTGCCCCCGAGGCTGACAAGCGAATTTCAAAGGTGGTACCCGCCACGCGATCGATCCGTGGAATCAATCGAAAGCATCTGGAATCTCAAATCCTCAAGCCCCCGACTCGATCCGTGGGGTCAATCCAAAATCTCAAATCTCAAATCTAAAATCGAATGACGCACCCGATAAGCGATGCTTTTTGAGAAAAATTTTGGTTCAAGAATTTGCCAAGGTAAATTGGTGCGAGTTCAATATATCAGGGCGGCGAATTGCTAAAGGGTGGCGATCGCCTTTTACCTTCAAATACTTGTCAGCTACTTGCAAAACCTGTTCTGGATTGGGTGGCTTGCTCAAAAAATCGGAAGCACCTGTAAATTTCGCTCGCGTGCGGTCAATTATACTGTCTTGACCGGTCAAAAACACGATCGGAGTTTCCCGAAAAGCCGGTGTCTTCCGCAAAAAATTGCACAAAGCAAAGCCGCTTGTCTTGGGCATCACCACGTCCATAAAAATTAAAGCAGGCTTGTGTTTGGCGAGGATGCCCACTCCCTGCATCGGGTCTTGAATTTTTAGGACTCGATACCCCTCCGGCAATAAAATTTGCTCTAAAAATTCGCATACTGTAGGACTGTCATCGATACACGCAATCAAAGGGCGACCCGGCCCAGCGATCGCCGCGGCAAGGCGCCACTGTTCTACAGGCGAGGGCAAGTCTGGTACTGTTCGGAAATTTACTAAACCCTGCTTGATGTAATTAACTAAAGCGCGAGTTGCCACTGTCACGCACTGCTTTTTCTTAAATGCAATATCCCAAAGAGTATTCTCGCCGTTAAATACGTTAGCCAAAGCGATCAAAGAATTAGAACTAAATCGATTTTGCTGCAACTGGGCCGACGCTTTTAAAAGCGGTGCTTGTTCTGGATCTACCAGCCACAAACCCATTGCTTTCCACTTCTGCCAAAGTTGTTCTGTAGAGCACAGAATTTGCTCTACTTCGGTTAAAGACAGCAGCAAAGAAGAGGTAACTGTAGAAAAATATTTTGGAGACGGACGCCACTCCCGGCGCAAACCCGATTGACCGATTAGAGCAAAGAACACTTCGGAAACGCTGCTGTGGACGATCGCCCTAGCTTGTTCCAAACTCATTTCGCTGGCTGCTACCCCTCGCTGAAGCAGTTGATATTCCCACAATTCTCCAGCATCGAGGTCTCTGAGATCCACTTGAAAGTTACGACAGTGTTGCCCGATCGCCCTGTACCAGCGCCTCGATCTGTGCGTTCCTCCTGTGGCATAAACCAAACAACCCTGAAAAAAGTAAAGTTGCCACTGTTGCTCTCCTTGCTCTAGCAGCAGTTTCCCCGTTGCTTGTTTCTGGCTGAGTACAGCCAGAGTATGGGACAACATTTTGTATCCGATTGCGGTAGCAGACATATCAACTCGCATCCCCTGTACTCTGTTTGTACCATTATATCGCTGCCCAGTTGTGAAAGATAACAGTAATATTACTGAATTTGGGTCAAGCAAAACAACTAATTCTGCGAATTTAACCCCATCAGGGAGTCATTCCCCCCGGGAGTTTTAGCCATGAGGATGCAACACCTATTTGCACTATTAACTAATAACTAAGATCCTGCTTTGACTAATAACTAATTCCCCTGGCTATCTTTGGGAGGTACTGGATCGTAACCCCCTGGATGAAAAGGATGACAGCGCAAAATCCGCTTAACTGCCATTGAGCCGCCGCGGCCGGCCCCAAATCTTTCTATTGCTTCGATCGCGTATTGCGAACAAGTTGGTTGAAATCTGCAGGCGTTAGGTAGGTAAGGAGAAATCCCCATTTTGTAGCCTCGGATTAATCCGATCAACAATATTTTCACAATTTTTACCTCAGCACTAAATGAGATTAATAGCAAAATGTCGTCCCGCAGCCTCAATCATAATTTTGCCAGTCAAGTCTCCCGATTGTGCGATCGCGCCTAAAATGCCTCCCAGAGTTCCGCCAACATTTCCAGCGCCAATTATACCTGTTTTCTTTTGGCCTCTTGGAGACCTAAAGCACAATTTGAGGAGACAATATGGTACTTGTTTCTGAGTTTGCTACTTGACCGATACCTAAAAAAATACCGTCTCGATCGTAAACCTGCAAGGGATAGGGAGGTTGTGGTATTGGGTTGTCGGGGCGATTGTTCCTACTGTCCTCCTCCCCCCCTATGGGCGTTTCGGGAATTGGGAGGCGCTGACCTTGAAACCAGCGTTTGGCATATTCAGGAGAAAGGACGATCGCCCCTAAATGCCCCAAAACCTGCGATGGCAAAATCGGGCAGAATTTATTCTCCTGCAATTGCAGTTCCAATTGTTCAAAACTGAGACTTTCCTCGATCGAGAAACCGCTACTTTCGGTGCGAGTCAAACGGGCTAAAGTACCGCCGACATTCAACACAGCGCCCAAATCCCGCGCGATCGCCCGAATGTAAGTACCCGCCCCGCAGGCGATCGACAAATCCAATTCAGGAAAATCTCCAGGCCGCCAATCCAAGATTTCCAGTCGAAAAACCTCAACATTTCTAGCAGCAACTTCCACCGTTTCGCCTTTTCTAGCTAACTCGTAAAGGCGTTTTCCTCCCACCTGAACAGCACTAAAACTCGGCGGAAATTGAGCGATTTTTCCTAGGAAATTGGGCAGTGCAGCTTGCACTTTTTCTAAACTCAACTCCGGCACCGGTCGAGAATGGATAATTTCTCCTTCTAAATCGTCAGTAGCGGTAGTTAAGCCAAACCGAATCGTACCTCGGTAAGCTTTATTGTGTTGGAGAAATTGCAGCAGTCTGGTCGATCTGCCGAGGGCGATCGGCAAAACGCCAGTCACAGCAGGATCGAGGGTTCCTCCGTGTCCGACTCGCTTGAGTTTCAATAGCCGGCGCACTCGCCCCACGCAGTCGTGAGATGTCATGCCCGCAGGTTTGTTGAGATTGAGAAAACCGTCAGTAGTCATTAGTCATTAGTTAGTAGTCAGTAGTCAGTAGTCAGTAGTCATTAGTTATTAGTCAGTTGTTATTTGTTATTTGTTATTTGTTATTTGTCATACCAAATCCTGCTTAAATAACTTTCTATATCTTAGTCTGCTGAGGCAGACTTCGTTGGTGTAGTTTGAGGTCAAAAGCGGTTTCAACCGCCGAGTTTCATCAAATGGTTAGCCAACCCGGATTTTGTATCAGTCAACCGTCAACAGTCAACCGTCAACAGTCAACCGTCAACCGTTAACAATTCCCAATTAAAAAATAAAGTCAGCCGTACTGATAGAAGAGGAGGCAACTCCGAAGATACTAGCCAGAGTTTCTTTGGTGCTTGTAAGCTGAATAATTGTACTCGGCGAAGTTCCCGCCCCAGCGGAAATGGTGAGTTCGCCAAAAGTGAGGCCGGCATTCAAGCGAATTCGATCCGTACCATCAGTAAAGTCTGTAATCACATCATTATCTCCCGATCGCCCGATCGCAAAAGTATCGTTCCCGGCGCCGCCAGTTAGAGTATCTCTGCCTGTATCGCCCGATAAACAGTCATCGCCGATGCCACCAAACAGCGAGTCGTCGCCGGCACCCCCAAACAGCGTGTCATTGCCCGCGCCGCCCAACAAAGTATCGGTGTCTTGGTTGCCAAACAGCAAATCATTGCCCTCATCGCCGCTTACCGAGTCAGAACCTTTGCCGCCGTAGAAAGTATCGTCGCCCGCGTTACCGAAAACGCTGTCGCGGCCCGCACCGCCGAACAGTATGTCATTGCCAGTGTCGCCCAGTATTGAGTCATCGCCCTCGCCGCCGTAGAGGGAATCGTTTCCCGCTAAGCCGAAAATGCTGTCAGGGCCACCCAAACCAAATATCAAATCAGCCCCTGCTGTACCCCGGAGGGAGTCGGGGCCGCTGGTGCCGTTCCTGGGAGTAGCTGTCCCTCCGGGACTGGTACCGGAGGGGGTTGGGGTTGTGACGGGAATTTGCCGAAGTGGCACTGCTGATGGCATAATTCTGAAGATGAGTAGAAATTTGCCATTCTAACTTAGCTTAAAAGCGGAAGTTATAAGCTCGCCAACTGCCCAGATCGGAAATATCGATCGCACCCGCCACAGCATAAGATTCGCACAAAAAGCCCTGCACCATAGAGCCGTCCTCCAACACCAGCGTACCAATTCCCAGGGGCGGGGGAATTTTAGTGACAAATCGGCCGAAAGCTGCGATCGACAACTCCCAAACTTCCACCTCGATCGCGCTACCGCCCTCTACGTGACGCACCAATCCCGGTTTGGGAATCACTGTCCCCGTCAAAGCATACAGCTTGTAAATCGGGCTGGTACGGCAGGCGCGAACCAAAATTCCTCCCCCCTCGATTAGTTGATAATTCAGCGGCTCACCCATCAAATGAGCGCCAACCACGGCTATTTTGACTTGTTCTCGTGAGGAAGATTTGGCTGCGATGGCGGGTTCCGGGACGGTTGGCAGCGGTAGGTCAGTTGCGCCCAAAGTTCCCCCCAAGCTGGCGTGGAAAGCAGATCCCAGGCGGCAGAGGGATAAATCGTGCCAAGCAGGAGCCATCAGTGTCAATCCTGCGGGCAATCCGCTGCTTTGAAACCCGCTGGGAACTGCGATCGCGCACAAATCGAGCAAATTTGCAAAGTTCGTGTAGCGCCCGAGATTGGTGTTGAGGGCGATCGGCTCGGCTGCAACTTCTGCGACAGTATAAATTGTGCCTGTCGTGGGAACAGCCAAAACATCCATTGACTCCCACTGAATTTCTGCCTGCTGGCGGAGTTCGGCCAACCGGTACGACGCGCGGTAGGCAGAGACGGCATCGTAGCGTTTGCCACCGCTGATAATTTCGTACACGATCGGATCGAGACCATCTGGGTGCGCGTCGAGGAAATCGCCGATCGCCGCCAACCTTTCTGCTACCCAAGGCCCGCCGTAGAGCAGTTCGGCAGCCTCAGCAAAGGGTTTGAAGTCAATAGGTGCGATCGTGCAGCCCAAAGATTGCAAGCGCGCGAGATCCTCTCGGTAGCGCTGTTCGGCTTCTGCATTCCCGAAAAATTCCAGTTCCCCGTCTGCGGGAACTCCCACCCGCAAGCTCGATAAATCGGGCAAAACTTTCGTTTCAGGGCGGCGAGAAAACGCATCCTCAGCGTCAAAACCGCTGGCTACTTGCAGCACTGCTGCGGCATCCGCGCAGGTGAGAGCGAACACAGAAACGCAATCGAGCGATCGCACCGCTGGTAGTAGCCCGCGAGTGCTTACCAGCCCGCAACTTGGCTTCAGCCCGACTATGTTGGTAAAAGCAGCGGGAACCCGCCCCGATCCTGCGGTATCGCTACCCAGAGCAAAACTTACCAATCCGGCGGAGACTGCTGCGGCGGAACCGGAACTCGATCCTCCTGGGATGTAGCGCCGATCGAACGGATTGCGGCAAACTCCATAAGGCGTGCGGGTTCCCACTAATCCTGTGGCAAATTGATCCATGTTAGTTTTGCCGATCGCGATCGCACCTGCCGCGCACAGGCGCTCTACGACTGCGGACGATCGCGCTGGAGTGCGAGCAAACTGCGGACATCCCGCTGTAGTGGGAACGCCCGCCCAATCGAGATTATCTTTGATCGCAAAAGGTATTCCGTAGAGCGGCAACTGCTGCGGGTCTAGGTTTTGCAAGGCTTTGGCGCGTTCGAGGGTTTCCGCCAGCGGTGCTAAATAAATCCATACCGCCGGATCTGCATAGCGTTCGATCCGATCGTACACGCTCGCGATCGCATCTGCGGGCGCGATCGAGCCGGTGCGGTAGCGATCGAGCAGCGAATGAATGTCCAGACTGTGACTGTAGTTAACTTTTTCCATAATGCACCGTCAGTCGATTTTAGATTTTAGATTTTAGATTGAAGAGTTGACTTCACAGGCTGTGTTTGGCGATCGTTCGATTTTCGATTTTCGATTGAAGAAATTACTTCACAGGCTGTGTTTGGCGATCGTTCGATTTTCGATTTTCGATTTTCGATTGAAGAAATTACTTCACAGGCTGCGTTTGGCGATCGTTATTACAAATAAAAGGTTAGTTTACCACATTGTCGATCGTACTCGCATCCAGTCAGCGGGCGATCGAAGTATTTCTCAAAAAATCTTCAACCCTTGCCTTGCGGGTTGAATCTGCGTGTCCGTAAACTTCGCGATTTCCAACCGCCCGGTTTAATCTTCCAAAAACTTTAATTTGAAAAATCGCAGAAAAACCGTTTTTTGTAACATTTTACACATTTTCTCATCAAGTTTGCTGTTACCGTTTGAAACGTAGCAATCTAGTAGGATTGCAAACTACAGTATGCTTACCTTTCAAAAAGCTAAGTGCTTTGCTGTTAGCAACAGTCTCGAATAACTCCTTGGGCTACAAACAGGACTTATACAGACAAAAACAAAAAAAATTAATCGCTTCTAGGGTTCCGATTTGAACGAGTTTCTAACTCAGCTTAGAAAGTTCGAGTGCTGGTCCGAGAGAAGCAGACTGGTTCTCTCAATATTTGAATTTGAGGGAAACACTAGCCAGTTACACGGCGGGATAAAAGCCCGGGAGAAACGCGATCGGTCAGCAAGACTCGGTTCGTTAGCTCTCGGGCTTTATCCTTGTATATCAAGGGTTTGCGGGAGCTAAGGAAGCCAGAGAAGGTGCAAAAGCTCGATCGACATATTCACATTTAACCAGCAACCAGAATATGCTATGAATATCCGATATTGCTCCCCAAAAATAATGCGATCGCCCTTATCCTACTGCGCCCTATTTTTCATCACCTTGTTTTTCGCGATCGGCTGCGTCAATCCGGCAATTTATATCAAAACCACGACCGAAACAGAAGCAACCTCTTCAGTAAGTGCTGACGCAGTTCGCCTCGGATTCAGCGCGTGGCCCGGCTGGTTTCCTTGGCAAATTTCCAAAGAACAAAAGATATTTGAAGCCAACAATGTTGGTGTAGACTTAAAATGGTTTGACGGCTACTTAGAATCGATCGGCACCCTCACAGCAGGACAGATAGATGCTAACAGCCAAACCCTCGGCGATACAGTAAACTCTATATCAGGCGGTGCAGATCAAGTAATTGTTTTAGTCAACGACAATTCGACTGGCAATGACAAAGTTATTGTCGCCGAAGGCATCAATTCCGTTGCAGATTTGAAAGGTAAAAAAGTGGCAGCAGAAGAAGGTACAGTCGATCACTTTCTATTACTGTTAGGGCTGAGAAAAGCAGGTTTATCAGTGCAAGATATTCAATTTGTACCGCTGGAAACTGGCAAAGCTGCGGCAGCTTTCGTCGGAGGGCAAGTCGATGCGGTGGCAGTATTTGCGCCGTTTACCACGCAGGCATTAAAACGATCTAACAGCAAGGAACTGTTTAGTTCAAAAGACTTTCCGGGGGCGATTTCCGACCATTTAGTATTCACGCGAAAGTTTATCGGCGAACACCCCGATCGAGTGCAATCCCTGGTCAATTCATGGTTTGCCACATTGGAATACATGAAATTAAATAAAGAGAAATCTTACCAAATTTTAGCAAACCGCGCCGGAGTTAGCGTCGAGGAATACAAAGAATATGAAAACGGCACTAAGATATTTACGGTTGAGGAAAACTTGAAAGCTTTTCAACCGGGAAATGACATGACATCCTTGCAGTTTGCGGCGGCAGAAATGACCAAATTTCTCGTAGATGTAAATTTAGCAAAAACCCAACCAGATATCAGCAAATTATTTGACGATCGCTTTATCAAAGCTTATTCCGAAGGTAGAAGCTAGAAGGCAAAAAGCAAAACTTTCATAAATTACAGACACAATAAACTCTCACAAATATTGCTCTTTAAAATTACCCAAAATCAATCAAATTCCTCGATCAACCCTTCTGCAATTAAATGATGCCACCAAATCCCGATCCCGGAGCCCTCCCATCTCAACTCAAGCAAAAAAGCCTAAATCCCACCGTTTTCTGGCGGATTGCGGAAGAGATACCAAAACCCCTGAATATTGGATTAACTGTCACATCGATCGCACTTCCGCTGCTGGTGTGGTGGCTAGTAACAACCTTCGCTAACGTAGACCCCAAATTTTTGCCTTCCCCCGGCAAAGTTTTAGAAGCATTTGGTCGGCTGTGGAACACTCGCGAACTTTTGAAAGACACAGTAGCGAGTTTGTGGCGGGTGGGAGTGGGCTTTCTGTTCGCCTTGCTTTTTTCCATACCAATTGGCGTGCTGATGGGCAGTTTTCCCAGTATTCGCGCTTTGCTGGAACCCATGTTCGGCTTGATGCGATATATGCCCGCACCAGCATTCATTCCCCTGCTAATTCTTTACTTGGGAATAGGCGAAGAACCCAAAATTACCCTGATATTTATCGGCGTCTTTTTCTTCAATTCGCTGATGGTGATGGATACAGTCAAGTTTGTTCCAAAAGACTTGATCGAAGCTACTTATATGTTGGGCGGGAATCGCTGGGAAATCCTCACTCAAGTTATTTTTCCCCACGTTTTGCCGGGAATTCTTGATGCTAGCCGCATCAACTTAGCTGCGGCTTGGCAATTGGTAATCGTCTCGGAATTGATTGCTGCAACCGAAGGCTTAGGTCGCCGGATCAGCGTCGCAGGTCGATTTCTCCGAACCGATGAAATTTTTGTGGGGCTGATTGTCATTGGGGCGATCGGACTGACTTTTGACTTGCTTTTTCAATATCTGCTGCGGGTTTCTTGTAAATGGTCAAGTCAAAAACAGTAAGCAGATGTTGAAGGAAGAAGGAAGAAGGAAGAAGGAAGAAGGAAGAAGAAGAAGGCAGTGGTGTAAAAGAAAATTGAAACCCACGCTAGATATCGTTCTTAGTCCTAAAATTTACAGATTTTGGGAATGAAAAAATCAATTTTTTACTTACATTACAGAGGATAAACTCATGTTTCTGCAAATCAACAACCTGCACAAAAACTTTGAAACAAAAAACGGTAAATTAGTTGTCCTCAAGGACATCAATATGAGCATCAAGCAAGGCGAATTTATCTGCGCGGTAGGCGCATCCGGTTCGGGCAAATCTACTCTTTTGAGGCAGATTGCGGGATTGGACAAGCCGACAACAGGGTTCGTTAAAATCGACGGCAAAGAAGTTGTTTCGCCTGGGCCCGATCGAGGTATGGTATTTCAGCATTACACTCTTTATCCTTGGATGAACGTGCAGGAAAATGCCGAGTTTGGCCTCAAACTTCAAGGCGTGTCCAAAAAGGATCGGCGCGAACAAGCGAGCTATTATTTGAGTGTGGTAGGATTGACGCAGTTTGCTTCGTCGCTGCCGAAGGAATTGTCGGGCGGGATGAAACAGCGGGTGGCGATCGCCCGCGCCCTCGCTTCTGAACCTAAAGTGTTATTAATGGATGAACCTTTCGGCGCCTTGGATATCCACACTAAAGAATCGATGCACGAATTCATGCTGGATTTGTGGCGCCGCACTCAGATTACAATCTTTATGATTACCCACGATGTCGAAGAAGCGGTGTTTCTTTCCAATCGAATTTATGCTTTGGGTGCTCGTCCCGGTACAGTGAGAAAGGAAATGTCGATTAATTTGCCCGATCGCACTCCCAGCGTTAAACGGCACGCCAAATTCCACGATTATCGCGACGAACTCATGGATTTGATGCGGAAACACGGACAGGAAGCAGTTGCAATGGCTGCTTAAATAAAAATAGGTTTGTAGTTGCACTTTTTGGGCCTGCGCCAAGAGTTCAACTGCAAACCTAAGTAAGTGGAAACTCAACATCTTGCACCATTGTCAATTACCTATTTAGGAACGGGCAAGATGCCCGTTCCACAATAAATTTGAGTTTTGTGGAACGGGCATCTTGCCCGTTCTTGAGAATGGTTCAATATCTCAGTGGAGATAAATTTTACATTCGGAGAGTGCGTGTTTTGCAGCTACAAAATACTATTGTTTTGTTTTGCTAACCTACCTAAATACATCAAGAGGAACTTATGGTGCAACTATCGATCGACAAAAACTCACAAATCGATTCAAGCCTCGTATTAATCGAAGAAACCGTACCGGGCGGCGCGTACTGGTCGGGAGTCATCAAGCGGGGAAACACCCTGCGAATCACCGATTTAGAAGGCTCTCGCGGCGTTTCCATGCTGTGCTACAACGCCGACAATGCGATCGAACGTTTCAACGCAGCAGACACCGCCAAAATTCAATTCAACGCCTTTCTCAAACAAGGCATGGTGATCTACACAGACATGGGACGCATCCTATTTTCTATCACCCAAGACACCTCCGGCTGTCACGATTTGCTAGGAGGATGCAGCAACGCCATTAGCAATGCCAAAAAATACGGCGAAGGAGACTGGAAAAACTCCCGCGACAACTTCCTCAAAGCCCTAACTCGGTGGGGTTTAGGCAAAAAAGATATCATGCCCAACCTCAACTTATTTACTCGCATTGCCGTCAAACCAGACGGCACGATGGAGTTTCGCGAAGGCTGCGAAAAACCGGGTAGTTTTATCGATTTGCGAGCCGAAATGAACGTACTAACAATTATTTCTAACACCCCCCACATCCTGCATCCGAGTTCAATTTACGATCCAAAACCCATCCAGATTCAGATTTGGAAATCCCCCGCCCCCGCACCAAACGACTTGTGCCGCACCGCCAACCCGGAAGCCGTGCGCGGCTTCACCAACACCGATGCTTTATTCTTGCAATAAATCCGATTCCACAACTCAATCTTGTCCGCATCAATCTGCGGTGAAAAATTCTTTACTTCCATCACAAAAAGTGAACCATGACTGCAACTACCCAACAAGCCCTAGATCCAGAAACAGCAATTTACAACGAAGTTTTAGCCGCCAGATATCCTTGGTCTCGCGTCATCAAAAAAGGACAGATTCTCCGAATTGTAGATTTAGGCGGAAATCAAGCAGTAGACTTTTTAGTTTACAATGCCGATGACCCTTCCGAACGCTACAGCGCCCCCGATACGATCGTCAATCAAGGCAACATCTTTGTAACTACAAACAGCCAACTCATTTCTAACGAAGGGCGAGCCATTATGACCATAATTGCTGACTCCTGCGGCCGGCACGATACCTCCGGCGGCGCCTGTAGCTGCGAGAGCAACTCAGTGCGGTTTGGACTAGATAAAAAATACCAGCACGCCTGCGTTGAAAATTTCCTCGCCGCAATTCTTCCCTACGGTTTGGCCAAGCGCGATTTAGTCAGCAATATCAACTTCTTTATGAATGTTCCGGTTAGCGAAGATGGCACGCTTGAAATTGTTGACGGCATCTCCGATCCGGGAAGTACAGTTGATTTGCGGGCCGAAATGAACGCGCTGGTTGCTATTTCTAACTGCCCGCAAATGAACAATCCTTGCAATGCTTACAATCCTACGCCGATTCAGTTGATTGTTTGGGATGCGGTGTAAATGTAGCGTAGCTAGGGCGTGTTTTCTCTCCCCTGAATTGCCTTAAATTGTAGGTTGGGTTGAGGAACGAAACCCAACCTTTTTCGTAGATTTGTTGGGCGAAGTGAAACGGAGGGTTCGCTACGCTTAACCCAACCTACAGAAGAGTTTGAAAACACGCCCTAGCCCCCCTTAATAAGGGGGAAGAGCACTCAAAGTCCCCCTTATTAAGGGGGATTTAGGGGGATCGAGACTCGGCTACCAGCAAGAGATACGGAGGGTTTCAGCCTTAAGTTGACACCAATTTCTCTCGTGCTCACCCCACACGAAAATTCACTCTTTGTGGAACAGGCATCTTGCCTGTTCTTCAAGATAGTACAAGATGTAAAGAGACACCCATTACCAATTAACAATTAACAATTCCCAAAATGTTTAACAAAGTTTTGATTGCAAATCGCGGTGAAATTGCCTGCCGAATTATCCGCACCCTCGATCGCCTCGGAATTGCTTCGGTAGCAGTATATTCTGAAGCCGACGCCCGCGCCAAGCACGTTTTCGCCGCCAGCGAAGCGGTTTGTATCGGTGCAGCCGCCGCAGCCGAGAGTTATTTGCGGTTCGATCGCATTCTCGAAGTTGCGCGCGAAACAGGAGCTCAAGCTATTCATCCGGGTTACGGGTTTTTGAGCGAAAATGCTGAATTTGCCGAAGCTTGTGCAAGCGAAAATATTGCATTTATCGGCCCGACTCCGAGTCAGTTGCGCTGCTTTGGATTGAAGCACACCGCGCGGGAAATAGCCGCTGCAAATCAAGTGCCGCTAACTCCCGGAAGCGAACTTTTAGCAAGTTTAGAGGATGCGGAAAAAGCGGCTGGGGCGATCGGCTATCCGGTGATGCTCAAAAGTACCGCAGGCGGCGGCGGCATCGGTTTGCAGGCTTGTTTTGGCGATCGAGATTTGGCAGAAGCCTTTGAAAAAGTACAGCGTTTGAGTCAAAGCAATTTTAAACAAAGTGGCGTTTTTTTAGAGAAATACATTCAAACAGCCAGGCACATAGAAGTCCAAATCTTTGGAGATGGCAAAGGAAATGTCATAGCCTTGGGCGAGAGAGATTGTTCGGTGCAGCGGCGCAATCAAAAAGTAATTGAAGAAACCCCCGCCCCTGCTATTAACGACGAACAGCGAAATCAGTTGTACGGTGCAGCCGTGCGGTTGGGGAAAGCGGTAAATTACCAGTCAGCGGGTACTGTTGAATTTGTCTTTGATGTCGATGCCAAACAGTTTTATTTTTTGGAAGTTAACACGCGCTTGCAAGTCGAACACGGCGTTACTGAAGCTGTCAACAACATCGACCTCGTTGAGTGGATGGTAAAACAGGCTTCGGGAGATTTGTTCCCCCTGGAAGAGTACCGCTATTGGCCGCAGGGACACTCAATTGAGGTGCGAATTTATGCGGAAGATGCCGGCAAGAATTTTCAGCCGAGTTCCGGGTTGCTGAATCAAGTTACGTTTCCCGAAAACGTCCGCTGCGACAGTTGGATAGAAACCGGCACGGAGGTAACTCCTTTTTACGATCCGCTGCTAGCTAAAGTAATCGTTTGCGGGGATAATCGAACGCAGGCGATCGCTCAACTAAAAGCTGCTTTAGATGCCAGTGAAATAGCGGGAATTGAAACTAATTTAGATTACCTCCGCCAGATTTTGGACGATTCCAGATTCAGCCTGGGCGAACTGAGCACGCGCTTTTTAAACTCTTTTGAATACGCCCCTTTAACGATCGATGTATTGGATGGGGGAACCTACAGCAGCATTCAGGATTATCCGGGGCGGATTGGCTATTGGGATGTTGGCGTGCCGCCTTCTGGGCCGATGGATCATCTGGCATTTCGATCGGCAAATCGTTTAGTAGGAAATCCCGAATCGACAGCAGGATTGGAATTCACAGCGACAGGCCCAACTCTGCGCTTTAATGCCGATACAGTTATCAGTTTGACTGGTGCAATTATGAAGGGAACGCTCAACGGCGAATCGGTGCCGTTTTGGACGGCAATTCCCGTAAAAGCTGGCAGCATTCTCAAGTTAAAAGCCATTGAAGGCGGCGGCTACCGCACTTATTTAGCAGTCAAACACGGCTTTAATGTCCCCGATTATTTGGGCAGCAAATCAACTTTTGTACTGGGCAAATTTGGCGGACACGCGGGTCGCACGCTGCGTCCGGGAGATGTGTTGAAACTGCATCAAACTGCAACTCTGGCAGCGGAATTATCTTTGCCTCCCGAACTAATTCCTACCTACAGCAATAATTGGGAAATTGGCGTTTTGTACGGGCCTCACGGCGCGCCGGATTTCTTTACTGAGTCAGACATCGCCATGTTTTTCTCCACAGAATGGCAGGTGCATTACAACTCTACGCGGACGGGCATTCGGCTGATCGGCCCGAAGCCCACCTGGGCGCGTCAAGACGGCGGGGAAGCGGGTTTGCACCCGTCTAACATTCACGATAATGCTTACGCGATCGGCACGATCGACTTTACGGGCGATATGCCTGTAATTCTCGGTCTTGACGGCCCGAGTTTGGGAGGTTTTGTGTGTCCTGCTACTATTGTGCAGTCGGAATTGTGGAAAATCGGACAACTGAAACCGGGGGACACCATTCGCTTTCACTGTTTGACTTTTGCGGAATCTTTGCAGCGGGAATTAGCACAAAATTTGCAAATTGCTACTTTTTGTTTGTCTGTTTTTGGGGAAAATGCGGAGGAATTGCCCGCAGTTCCCGCCTCTCCAATTTTGCACGAAATTCCCGAATCTCCGGGACAGGTTGCTGTTACTTACCGTCAAGCTGGGGATAAATATATTCTAGTTGAATACGGTCCATTGGTGCTGGATTTAAATTTGCGTTTTCGGGCGCACGCCTTGATGGAACATTTGAAAGCAAATCCGTTGCCTGGTGTTATCGAATTAGTGCCGGGAATGCGATCGCTCCAAATTCACTTTGAGGGCCGCCAGATTTCGCAACAGCAGCTAATGCAGGCACTGATTGCGGCGGAGGCGGAACTTCCGGCGATCGAGGATTTGGAAGTGCCGGCGCGAATTGTGCACTTACCTTTATCTTGGGAAGATGAATCGACGCTGTTGGCGATTCAAAAATATATGCAGTCTGTGCGATCGGATGCACCTTGGTGTCCCAGCAATATTGAGTTTATTCGCCGCATAAACGGGCTTGACAGCATCGAACAAGTCAGAGAAATTGTATTTAATGCTAGCTATTTAGTGATGGGTTTGGGAGACGTTTATTTAGGCGCGCCCGTCGCAACTCCCCTCGATCCGCGCCACCGTTTGGTTACTACTAAATACAATCCCGCCCGCACTTGGACTCCTGAAAATGCAGTTGGCATTGGCGGCGCGTATTTGTGCGTTTACGGGATGGAAGGGCCCGGAGGTTATCAATTTGTCGGCCGCACGGTGCAAATGTGGAATCGGTTCAAACAAACGGCGGATTTCCAGTCTGGTAAACCTTGGCTTTTGCGCTTTTTTGACCAAATCCGATTTTATCCGGTTTCTCATGAGGAATTGCACCGCTGTCGGGAAGAATTTATTGAAGGGAAGTTTAAATTAAAGGTTGAGGAAATCACTTTTAATTTGAGAGAATACAATGAGTTGTTGCATTCTATTGCTAACAGTGCGGCTGAGTTTAAAGCGCAGCAGCAGGCCGCATTTAATGCAGAGCGCGATCGCTGGGCCGCATCCGGGGAATTTGACGCTGAAGCTGCCGCTGAAGCGTCGGCGGATGCGGCTTCTGACACAGCGGCGGAGGTTACTTTGCCGATCGGCTGCGAAGCCGTTGTCGCTCACGTTTCGGCGAATGTTTGGCAGGTGCTGGTTAATGTTGGAGATGCGGTTGCTGAGGGCGATCGCCTGTTAATTTTGGAAGCGATGAAAATGGAAATTGCTATTACTGCTGATGTGGCGGGAACTGTGGCCGAGTTGTTTTGTGAAAAAGGGCAAACGGTGACAGCCGGACAAATTCTAGTGGCGGTTCAACCCCATTAAAAATACTTCATATCAATTCCGGTGCAGCCGGAATTGATATAACACCCTAACGAACCGGAGCTACCGGAGCTGGAGAAAGTGGAGCGATTGGAGGTGGAGAGACCGGCCTGCGAGGAGGTGGAGCACTGCTGAACTGCTGGAGTTGCTCAGGGGTGAGCGATCGCAAAATTCTCAGTCCGAGAGTGTCTCGGGAAATGCTTAAAGCGTAGGATGGCTCCAAATACGGGCGGAAATTTGATTTGTTGTTCAAATAGCTTTCCATGAAAGCTAGGCTGAGTCCGCTGAGGTAGCGGCGGGCTAAAGCCGGTTCGGGCCCGATGACCTCTGGTGGTGGTATAAACAGGCTTTGAGGGGAATCCTCGATCGTTGAGAAGTGAGTCCCGTTGTTCATCAGCACCAGATATTTGTTGGGCGATGTCAGCCAAGTGAACGGTTGAATTTGTTCGAGCAAAGCGGGGGCGACGGTATCGGCGCTGCCTGCGATTACCATGACTGGGATTTGGATTTTGCTGAGGTTTGTTTCGCC
Source organism: Microcoleus sp. N3A4 (assembly GCF_036701805.1). Classification (NCBI taxonomy): domain Bacteria; kingdom Bacillati; phylum Cyanobacteriota; class Cyanophyceae; order Oscillatoriales; family Microcoleaceae; genus Microcoleus; species Microcoleus sp. N3A4. The sequence goes on along the minus strand of NZ_JAUBRJ010000013.1, from coordinate 97,192 downwards.
GAGAATGCTGCTGACGATCGGGTTGACGGCGATCGCAGCTTTGACGCGCGGGTCGCCGAAATTGTACTGGTTGCGCTCTAGGCCCCGGGCGCCGCACTGCAACAGCAGGGAGAGGTTCCAAGTGTCGTTTTCGTCGAGCCGGCAATCTTGGTCTAGCTGTGCAAAATTAATCCCCGCCCCGGCTAATGCTAAAGCCGTATAGCCGCCGAAAGACTGGCCGATGACGCCCACTCGCTGCAAGTCTAGCTGCCCTTGGTAAGTCGGATCGGTTATAGAAAGTTTCGTTAAATAATCCAGAAGGTCTTTGATGTCGAGGGGGCGGTTGACAAATTCTGCTGGTTCTGCTACATCCTTGGCTCTGCCTGTTACTAAGTTTTGGATTTGTTGGGCGTTGCTGCCTGGGTGTTCGGGGACGGCGACGGCAAAGCCGTAGGAGGCTAGGTGTTTGGCTAAATACTGGAAGGAAATGCGATCGGAACCTAAACCGTGCGAAATTACTACGACAGGGGCCGGTTGCGGGCTGCCCTGCGGCAGGTAAATGTCCATATCAAACGTGCGAGGGCGATTTGGACTCGTCAGAGTTACCGATGTTTTTTTCCAAGTATAGGGGCCCGGTAGCTGGGGCTGCAGCATAGCGGCGGGCGGTATGGCGGGTTCTAAGGCTGCTTGTGCTTCCGACAACCGGGCGACTCCGGCGATCGCCTGATTGGAACGGTTGATCAGGGATGTCAGCTCGTTCCCGATGGCCAAGCCGCGGGCGATGTCAATCCTGATGCCGTAAGTGGGGAATTTCCGCAGCACGTTGAGAATTGTCAGACCTTCTGAATCTGAGGCTGCTAAAATCAGGGCGGCTCGGATGGCATAAAATCCGGGCTGCCGAGCTTTGGTTTGAATTACTCGGCCCAAGCGTTTCAGCAGCACTTCTCCTTGAGGCGTGTAGAGGAATTGGGCGATCGTCACGTTGCTGATTTCAGCTTTCGCTTGCAGGGCGCTGCGAATCTCCGCTAGCTGTGCTTTTTTGACGTACTGAGCGAAGCCGTCCAAGTTCGAGTCTATTTTGCCTTCTTTGGCGAAGAGTGCCAGGGATTCGATGGGAACTGATTCTTCTAGCGGCCCGTAAGTTACGTAAATTCGTTCTGCTCCCCAAGCTGGTGCGGCGGTGCAAACAGCCGTGAATGCAAACCATCCTAGGTATCTTGGGGCGATCGACCGCCGAGTGCGAATGGCAGCAGTGGAGAGACTCGGAAACAGACAGTTCATAACTTTCACACCTAGGACTTCTAATTATTAGTCGGTGAAACGATGTAAATTGTTTCGCCAATATTTAATGCCCAAAAATCGATCTGTTGCTTCGGATGCTTCGGAAATTAGGTTATCGTGGGAAGCATAGCCTAAAAGTAATTTTCTGATTTGACAAGGCTAGCTGAAATTTAAAATTCAACGCCGAGGGGTCAGTCGATTTTAGATTTTAGATTTTAGATTTTAGATTTACAAGGGCAGATGAATCTGGGAGCTTGAACTATGGTCTAAAATTTTGGGAGTATCCACGACTTAAGCCGGGGGTTGTATCCGTCTTTGGGTGAGGGGTCACACCTACGGTCACGCCCATTGATTATTTTTTCAGCTATGCAAGATATTTTCGATCGACGAGTTTGTAACTACAGTCTGAGTGAGAGAATTTATCATGTTCAATGCAACTGCTATCCTGATTGACGCTTTTGTGCAAGAGCTGCAGGCCGGCTACCGCCGCACCTACGGCAAGTACAAGCCTGACTACCCTGAAATTATCGCCTGGGCAGGGACTATGGCTCTGGAAAATATCGCTAACTGCGATGCTCTGTACCACAATGTGGAACACACAATGCTGGTGGCCTTGGTGGGACAAGAGATTCTCCGGGGCAAGCATATTCGCGAAGGGGGAGTGTCGCCGGAAGATTGGCTGCACTACCTGATCTCGCTGCTGTGCCACGATATCGGCTACGTCAAAGGTGTTTGCCGCCAAGACCAAGAAGCTGTCGGACTCTACGCTACGGGTATTGACGGGAACATGGTTTCTGTGGCGATCGGCGCCACTTCTGCCAGTTTAACTCCTTATCATGTCGATCGAGGAAAACTCGTAATTGACGAACGCTTCGGCGGTCACACATTAATTGATGCCGAACAAATCAAGCGCAATATTGAATTGACTCGCTTCCCAGTTCCTGCTAGCGAAACTCATCAAGACAGAAACAATTATTCTGGACTTGCCCGGGCCGCCGATTTGATCGGTCAGTTGAGCGACCCCAATTACCTGCGAAAAATAAGTGCCCTGTTCTACGAATTTGAGGAAGTCGGCACTAATAAAATCTTGGGCTACAAGTCTCCGGGAGATTTGCGCCAAAATTACGCCAAGTTTTATTGGAACGGAGTTTTTCCCTATATCCCAGCAGCTTTGAACTACTTGGAATTAACCCAGGGAGGCAAACAGATTATTGCCAACCTCTACGCTAACGTGTTTCAAGTTGAACACGCTGAACCGATCGCTTTCAACAAGACAAACGCTCAAGAATTCATCAAATCCCGCGCCAATGGCAACTTGAACGGCGAAAAAGATAGTGACAATCTTCAACCTTCCATGTCCGGGGACAACAAGAAATTTAGCGAGTTTTTTGACTTGAATTTGTGATGAGTTAACCAGCCTTATGCTGAACCAAATCAAGCGAGCCAGAATTAGGATATTTTTTTTTAACCTAGTTGCTGAATCGTTTTTTTTTGAGCTATAATATAGCTAATAAATCGGTGTTTGTTAAGGAGAGTTAGGTCATGGCAACCAACAACATTGAAGTCGTTTTTAGCTTTGATACAACTGGCAGTATGTACCCTTGCTTGACGCAAGTTCGTCGGAAAATTAAAGAGACGGTAACGAGACTGCTCGATGAAATTCCTGGCATTCGCATTGGCATTATTGCTCACGGGGACTATTGCGACGCTGACAGCACTTACGTAACTAAACACCTCGATTTGTCGGGCGATGTCGGCACGATTTGCAATTTTGTTGAAAATGTAGAGCCAACTGGCGGTGGCGATGCTCCAGAATGTTATGAATTAGTCTTGCACGAAGCTCAGTCACTTTCTTGGACTCCAACTAATTCCAAAACATTGGTACTAATTGGCGACGACATCCCGCACGCACCCGCTCAAACTCCTCAAAAACTTAACTGGCGTCAGGAAGTAGATAAGTTAGCACAGATGGGAATTACCGTTTACGGCATCCAAGCTCTCAACCGCAACCACGCCACTTTATTTTACAAAGAAATAGCCGAAAAGTCGGGCGGTTTTCACCTCAATCTTGACCAATTTTCATACATCACAGATTTCTTTTTAGCCGTTTGTTACCAACAGTCATCTAACGAACAACTACAAGCTTACGAACAAGAAGTTGTCAGTCAAGGTCGCATGAGTCGCGGATTAAACAAGATGTTTGATACCATGCTCAAGCGGGAAGGCGCTGCTGTTTACGAATCAGCAGAATTGCGAGCCGTAAAACCGGGGAGATTTCAGATTCTAGAAGTAGACAGCGAGATTTCAATTAAAGCTTTTGTTCTGGAGAATGGTTTGACTTTTAAAACCGGGCGCGGGTTTTATGAGTTTACTAAAACAGAAACTATCCAAGGTAAGAAAGAAATTGTGCTGATGGAACGTTCGACAGGGGATTTGTTTGAAGGAGAAGCGGCGCGAGAAATGTTGGGTTTGCCAATGGGCGAGACAGTTCGCATCAAACCCAGCAATCTAGAAAAGTATGCGGTTTTTGTGCAAAGTACCTCGGCAAATCGCAAGCTGATGGGGGGAACTCGTTTCCTTTATGAAGTTGAAGATTGGGATCGTTAATCGATCTTAAATGTCCAAACAACAACCGCAGAGCGGCAGAGATCATGCTAAAATCTCTATAGTTTTTGTTTGTCCTACGCATCTGCGGTTAGAAAATATACACTTTTAAATTAATATGCAACCCGAAATTCAGCAGCGAGTTAAACAATTGAGGCAGCAGCTACAGGAAGCTAGCTATGCTTATTATGTTCTCGATGGTAATCGTTCCCAATACGTCAGTCTATCCCAATTTTATGACCGGATACTTGACGCTCCGCCGATTATACCAGATGAGGTGTACGATCGCCTTTATCGAGAGTTGCAAGAGTTAGAATCAGATTATCCTGAATTGATTACTGCCGAAAGTCCGACTCAGCGGGTGGGAGAAAAGCCGGCTACTCAATTTTTTAGCGTCAAGCACAATATTCCTCTCTACAGTTTGGAAAATGCTTTTAATTTTGAGGAATTTGCTAAATGGCAGGAACGCTGGCAAAGGGTAGCACCCTCCCTAACCCCCGGTCAAGAGGGAAATGCACCCCCCCTAACCCCCCCTTATCAAGGGGGGGGACAAGAGGGAATAACATCTTCGATTAGCAATCAGGAAAACAGGGAAATTACTCCCCCCCTTAGCAAGGGGGGGTTGGGGGGGGTTTCCTACGTTTGCGAGTTAAAAATTGACGGTTCTGCTTTAGCATTAACCTATGAAAATGGAATTTTAGTTCGCGGTGCGACGCGGGGAGACGGCATTGCCGGAGAGGAAATCACTCAAAATGTCAAGACTATTCGTTCGATTCCTTTAAAGCTCAATTTAGATAATCCGCCGCCTGTTGTGGAAGTGCGGGGAGAGGCTTTTTTGTCTTTAGCTGTGTTTGAGGAAATTAATCGCGAACGGGAAAAAGCGGGGGAACAATTGTTTGCTAATCCTCGCAATGCTGCTGCGGGTACGCTGCGGCAGTTGGATTCTAAAATTGTGGATAAGCGCAGGTTGGATTTCTTTGCTTATACTCTGCATTTAGATGAGGGTAACGAGGAGAACACGCAGTGGGATTCGTTGGAATTGTTGCGAAGAATGGGGTTTAAGGTGAATCCCAATCGCAAAATTTGCTATGCTTTGGATGAGGTTCGGGAGTATTACGAATATTGGGATACTGAACGGCGAAATTTGCCTTACATGACCGATGGGGTTGTTGTTAAGATTAATTCGGTTTTGCTGCAAAAACAATTGGGTTTTACTCAGAGGTTTCCGCGTTGGGCGATCGCACTGAAGTATCCCGCGGCCGAAGTGCCTACAATTGTGGAAGCAGTCACCGTACAAGTAGGGAGAACCGGGGCTCTGACGCCTGTAGCGGAACTGAAACCGGTGCAGTTGGCGGGGACGACGGTTTCGCGGGCTTCTCTCCACAACAGCGATCGACTTTCCGATCTGAACCTCCACATTGGCGATACTGTAATTGTCAGAAAAGCTGGGGAAATTATACCAGAAGTTGTGCGAGTTTTGCCGGAACTTCGCCCTCAAAATGCTCAACTTTTCCAAATGCCTAGCTGCTGTCCCGAATGCGAACAGCCTGTGGTTCGGGAAAAGGGGGAGGCCGTTACTCGCTGCATCAATACATCTTGTCCGGCGATTTTGAGGGGTTCGCTGATTCATTTTTGCAGCCGGGATGCTCTGGATATTAACGGTGTTGGGGAAAAGTTGGTGCAGCAGATGGTTGATAGCAATCTGCTCAATTCTGCGGCGGATTTGTACGATTTGACTGCGGAAAGATTGATGAGTTTGGAACGCATGGGTAAGAAGTTAGCAGAAAAGTTGGTAAGTGCGATCGCCCAATCGAAAAATCAACCTTATTCGCGGGTACTTTACGGCTTAGGCATCCGGCACGTCGGCACAGTCAACGCTCAATTGCTGACAGAAAGGTTTGCAAATGTGGAAGAGTTAGCAGCGGTATCGGCGGCATCGATTGAGGGCGTTTACGGCATCGGCCCTGAAATTGCTCAAGCTGTTTATCAGTGGTTTCGAGTTCCGGCAAATCAAAGTTTAATTGCACGGTTGAAAACTGCGGGCTTGCAATTGCAGTCAGAAGGGAAAAATCAAAATTTAGCCAGCACAAATTTACAATTTGCAGGCAAAACTTTTGTGCTTACCGGAACTTTGCCCGCTCTGAAACGAGATGAAGCTAAAGATTTGATTCAAAAAGCTGGAGGTAAAGTCACAAGTTCTGTCAGTGCTAAAACAGATTATGTGGTTGTGGGAGAAGATGCGGGTTCTAAGTTGGAAAAGGCTCAATCTTTGGGGATCGAACTACTTTCGGAAGCTGAGTTATTGGAACTGCTATCGAAACCATAAATGATTGGTGAAAGTCAATATATGGCAGATTCCACGTTTATAGAAGTACACCCGCCTATCGTTCGATTCCCGTAGGGACACGGCATTGCCGTGTCCCTACACTTCATAAACCTGGAATAGGCTGTATCTCTGTTTGCTCTTTCTCTGCGCCCTCTGCGGCCTCTGCGGTTCGCAAAAAAAGTTCGCAAAAAAAGCTGATTCACTTGGGCCGTTTTCAAAAAACCTCGCCAACAATTCTATTGCCCTAGATGCAAAATATCGATCGCGAATTACGCAATACCTCAAAAGGCATAGAAATCGCGTTAGCGAAGCCCTCGAAGAGGATCGCACTTCGTCAATATACTTACTTCGCTAGCGGTGGCGCGGGAATCGGTTGTCGGTACAGGCTAGTTTTGCTAAAATTTGATAAAGTTTGCAATAGCGATCGCAACTGCCAGCTTAGCCAAATCCCAGCAATCATAGGAGATACATTATGTCGGAAATTCCAGCAGAAAAAACACAAACAAACTTGACAACTCCAGAAATAACTACCGAAAGCTCAATTTCGGGAGTGGAAAACGTGAAAAATAGTTTGGGAAACGTCCTAAATAGTTGGAAGTTGAAAGCAGGATTAGCCGTTGCTGTACTTTTGGGAGTTTTGCTATTTGCTTTCTACTGGCAGCATATGATTGCAGTGGCAGGTATGAAGAGTTGGGCGGATCGATCGGGTGCTAGAGCGATCGAATGTATGGTAAGAGATACTAATAACGACGAGTATGTCAGTTGCAGCGCCCTCCTCGATCAGCAGATTGTCCCTCTTGAGTGCAGTTCGAGTTTGTTCAATATCGGCTGTCGAGTCAATTACGGAACTGCGACACCTAATTTGAAACAGCTTGGGCCCAGGGCTGCTGCTGGTTTCTAATAATTTTTGACTCGATCTGACCGAAAGACGGATACAATCCCCGACAGGAGTCGCGGTGAAAAAAAAAGTTTGGACGTTAGTTCAAGCCCCCAGATTCATCTGTGGGGTTCTATTTAAAATCTAAAATTTTTTAATTAATTGCCCATAATAACCATCATCAAAGGGAGCATCCCAATTGGGTAAAAAGCGTTTTTTAGGAGTGCGAGCGTCTCGCTATATCATCCAAATATATTATTCTGATGCAACCGTCCACGATCAGAAAGCAAAAATGGGATGCTCCCTCATCATATCAATTCCGGTAACACCGGAATGATATAAACGCAGGACACGGCAGTGCCCTTGGACTACCCCGATTAATTGTAGTCCAAGGGCACTGCCGTGTCCTGATTGTGGGTAATAAAATTCCGATGCTACCGGATTTGATAAGCTGTGGCGGCATTTAAATTGTATGTTAAAAAACAATCAAACTTTTGTGGGGTGGGCGTCTCGCCCGCCCTGAATATACAATTTAAATGCGCGACAGCTTATCAAACCTCTTCGTAGTGAGAACTAGCGTTCCACTCGCGAGTTCTCCATAGCGAGCGGGACGATCGCACTGCAATGGGAAAATTATGATTCCGATGCCAACGGAAACGAGCTAAAGTATGGCAGCTTACCAAGGACTTCCAATTAGGGTGAAACTGCTCCAGTAGTAAGGATGAGAAAAATCTTGGTTTTGTTGTTGTATGTTAGTCGGTAAATTCAAGTTGCCCGCTGTTGTCACTAACTGCCCGTTTTCGAGCCGAACTTTACGAGCAATCATCGCCTGTTGAGCAAGTTGCAGAGTTTCTGCTTTAGTTGTGGCTCCTCGCAACTGGTGGTAAAATTCGCTCATCAGCCCCAAAGTGCCTCCATCGTCAACATACCACAAACTCCCTAAAGCAGATTTCGCGCCGGATTTTACTGCTAAACCTCCAAAACCCAACTCTGCTTCCCGATCGCCCACAGCAGTTCTACAAGCACTCAATACTAACAAGTCTACCTGCGGATTGCGCCAATTCAAACTCTCCATGCGATCGAGCTGCAATTGGTAATTCCACAGTTGAATGTAAGAATTGCTCGGTTTTCCCGGTTGGAATTCAGCGTGGGTGGCTAGGTGAACGATCCGAAATCCTCCCTTGGCGTGTTCCGAATTGAGATTATCTAAAGTGAAAGTGGAATTGAGAAAAGATGGCCCGTGCCACTGAGCCGAAATCGCCTGCAATTCGATCGGCACACTGGGCAACGGTTTTTTATCCACAAATTCTGACCTTCCCATTGCTAGCACTGTTGCGTCTCTAACTGCTTTATAATCGCTATCAGTCAAGCTGAAACTCGGAATTAGACTAAAACTGTATTTTTCAATCAAGAAGCCTTTACCGTCGTGCAAAGCGGCAAATGGCAGGCTCCGCAATCCCGGATCGACTGACAGCAACAAAGTCTGAATTCCTAAGTTTTGCAAGTCTTTTTCTAGAGGTGCGATCGCCCATTTATATAATTGCTGGGCGGAGGCTAGATAAGTGGTAGTACCGCGTTTTGCGGGATTGGTGATTTCATTCCGCAACTCCTTGACGGCGGGGAATAAAGCTGCTCTGTTGGCTTCTGGAACGCTGTAGTGAATTGGCCGCCCCACGGGAGGAACTAAAATTAGTTCCAGTCGATCTTCTCGCGAAATTATATAGATAATACCAGACCGCTTGCCAGTTTGCTGTTCGATATTTTTTAAAGTTTGTTGGAAGGTCGCAATCATGACTTTTTGGTCTGGGAGTTGGGCTTTTACCCCCAGGTATTCTCCAAATTCTTGATTCCTGATTTCTTCGATTCCCCAGAGTGTTTCCTGTATGTCGTTACCTTCAAAAAGTCGATCGGGAGACGGAACATATCCCAGAACTAAATTAGAAGTAGGGTTGACTGTTGGCGGTTGTTCTGATTCTGGTGAGGGTGGTTCTACGATGCCGGGGGGTAATTTACTGGTGATACTTCTATCGATGGTTAAAACTCGATTTGCTACACCGCCAGGATTGTCTAGCGGTGGAATTCTGGGGCGTTGAAAGTCTTCTGAATCAACGGTTGAGGATTCTGGTTTCGATGCGGATGCGGCTGCTGCTGTGGGCGATGCTGGTGCTGTCACAGGTGCGGGCTCTTGTATTTCCGTAGGAGCGATCGCAGTTAATTCTGATACTAACTCTATTGGCTCCCTGGCGATCGGAGTGGGAGTGACAACTGGAGTGGGAGTTTCACTTGGAGTCGGAGTCGGAGTTTCACTCGGAGTCGGAGTCGGAGTTACTACCGGAGTCGGAGTGACACTCGGAGTAGGAGTGGGAGTGACTATTGGAGTCGGAGTGACACTCGGAGTCGGAGTGGGAGTGACAACTGGAGTCGGAGTGACACTCGGAGTAGGAGTGGGAGTGACTATTGGAGTGGGAGTTTCACTTGGAGTCGGAGTGGGAGTGACAACTGGAGTGGGAGTTTCACTTGGAGTCGGAGTGGGAGTGACAACTGGAGTCGGAGTTGGCGTTGGCGTCTGGTCAATGCCGTCGTCAGTCGAAAACGCAATATTACCAACACTATTAGAACGCGGAAACGACTGCGATGTAATGCTAGATTGTCCCGTTGTAATTGCACCCGCCGTACCGTTGCTAGCAGCATCCCCCACCACAAACGGTTGAATCGGCGTCCCTCCATCTCCCCCAGCGTGTGTAATTGCGATATTTCCGCTACCTGTGCCGCCAGCAGTAGAAATGCTAGCAAATCCCGTCGGCGAAAAAGGTGTTGAAAAAGCACCCGTAGCGCGGAAAAAATTGCCTGTTATTGCTGTGACATCGCCGCCGGTGCCGCTAGTGCCGCCTTGGGCATTGATAAACTCTACTTGAATATCGCCGATCGGATCTAAGAACACATTGCCGGCATTTCCGACTATACCGCTAGAGTTAATTTGTCCCGCCCTAATTGAAGTTATCGCCTTAACAGTTATGTTGCCGCCACTGTCTCCCGATGTATTCAAATTGCCTGCTGTGAAATTGTTACCGCTTGTAAATAGAATTTCTCCGCCATTAGTAGTAATATTTTTAACACTTATATCGCCCTTGGCAGTAATATCGACTTTGCCTGCGGTGACATCTCCCGATAAGTTGACTTTTTCCGCGTTTAGTGCGGTCAATTGTTGCGCGTTAATTGTCGAGTTTCCTGTCACATTGCCAGCATTGTCGATCGCCAGATTTCCTAACTTGCTCGTGGCCCCCACCGCACCGTTGAAAGTTATGCTGCCGCTACCGGAGGCTAGAGTTAAGTTGCGGGCATTAATGCTGTCACTGTCGATCGCACCCAAAGCAATATTTCCCCCTGCGGTACTAAATACCGCATCCTTTGTCAAAACCAAAGCATTGCTAATATTAATGTTGCCGTTATTCGTCGTAACATTACCGCCTAATTTAGTAGTTAAAGCCGTAACATTAAAACCAGAATTGCTTTTAACATTGCCGATAAATTCCGCATTCGATGCAGTAACGTTCAAAACAGACAATGGCGTTGTTTCTCCGATATTTCCTTGCAGCAGCACATTACCATTCGCGGCATCTAAGCCCAACAAATGACCGCCGTCGATCGCACCAGTTATCTTAATATCTCCGCCGCCGGTACTGAGATTAATATCGTTGCCGAGTGTAACAGTGCCGTTGAGAGCGATCGGATTTTTATTGGTATTGATGCCATAATTTAAATTAATTTTGGAAGCGTTGAGAGCAATGCTGCTGTTGTCATTGCCGGTAAGAATGCCATCAAGTGCGATCGTACCAGTTCCCGTTTGAATATTTACTGGGTCTAAAAATGTGAGATTAGAGGGAATACTAATATTGGCGCTGCTATCCGATCGCCCGATCGCGATCGAGCTAAATCCATTTTGAATCAAATTAAGTTCCGATGCCGTCAAATCTAAAGCGCTAGTATTGTTATCAGTTCCGCCAACAACAATATTTTGTCCGGCTGTTGCGGGTTGCAGCGTTAGCGCGCCAGTACCCGAAACATTCCCAGAAAAATCAATTTCACCTGCCGTTAAAGTCAGGGGGTTACTACCTGCCGATAAACTAGAGCCGAAAGCAATAGTTGCATCTCCGAGTGTAAAGTTTACAGGAGCTTTTAATGTCACCGGACCGCTAAAACTAATGTTATCATTAGTTGTGGTGATATTTCCGCTAACCGCAACAGTTCCCCCGCCATTTTGAATAAATGCACCGTCTAAGTTCAGGTTTTTCTCAATATTGAGATTTACCTTATTGGCAATTGTGAGCGTGCCGTCATTGGTGGTTGTTACAGTTCCTTTGAGATTGACATTATCAGCCGCAATACCGAGATTGCCAGCTACGTCTACAGTATTATCGAAAGTAATGTCGCTGCCTGAAAGAACCGAGTTTTTGGCAACAGTGACAGCATCTGCATAAGTTTGACTGCCGGTTGTAGTGACATTGCCGCCTAAAGATATCTTGCTGTTGGCAGTTAAATTAGTGAGAGGAGTTGTTTCGCCGATCGCACTTGTGAAGGTAATATTACCGCTAGCCGCTTTCACAGTCAAATCGCTGCTACCGTTCACTGTATCGTTAAAAGTAATGCTGTCACCTGAAAGAATCGGATTGTTGGCAATTGTCACTGCATCTCCGTAGGTTTGACTGCCGGTGGTTGTCACATTTCCCTTGACTTGAGTTGTGCCGCCAGCATCTGTCGTCAAACTCGCGGCATTGACTGTTTGATTAAATGCAGTTGTTCCTGTAGAGTTAACTGTTAAATTGCCGATCGGACTTGCAGCACCAACTGCACCGTTAAATGTCACATTACCGCTACTCGCCTTCACAGTTAAATCGCTGGTACCGTCTACAGTATTATTGAAAGTAATGTCGCTGCCGGAGAGAATCGGATTGTTGGCAATTGTCACTGCATCGCCATAAGTTTGACTGCCGGTGGTTGTCACATTTCCCTTGACTTGAGTTGTGCCGCCAGCATCTGTAGTCAAACTCGCGGCATTGACTGTTTGATTAAATGCGGTTGTTCCTGTAGAATTAGCTGTTAAATTGCCGATCGCACTTAAATTCCCAACTGCACCGTTAAATGTCACATTACCGCTAACCGCCTTCACAGTCAAATCGCTGGTACCGTCTACAGTATTGTCTAAAGTAATGCTGTCACCTGAAAGAATCGGATTGTTGGCAATTGTCACTGCATCGCCATAAGTTTGACTGCCGGTGGTTGTCACATTTCCCTTGACTTGAGTTGTGCCGCCAATATCTGTAGTCAAACTCGCGGCATTGACTGTTTGATTAAATGCAGTTGTTCCTGTAGAGTTAACTGTTAAATTGCCGATCGGACTTGCAGCACCAACTGCACCGTTAAATGTCACATTACCGCTACTCGCCTTCACAGTCAAATCGCTGGTACCGTCTACAGTATTATTGAAAGTAATGTCGCTGCCGGAGAGAATCGGATTGTTGGCAATTGTCACTGCATCGCCATAAGTTTGACTGCCGGTGGTTGTCACATTTCCCTTGACTTGAGTTGTGCCGCCAATATCTGTAGTCAAACTCGCGGCATTGACTGTTTGATTAAATGCGGTTGTTCCTGTAGAATTAGCTGTTAAATTGCCGATCGGACTTGCAGCACCAACTGCACCATTAAATGTCACATTACCGCTAACCGCCTTCACAGTCAAATCGCTGCTACCGTTCACTGTATTGTCTAAAGTAATGCTGTCACCTGAAAGAATCGGATTGTTGGCAATTGTCACTGCATCTCCGTAGGTTTGAGAGCCGGTGGTTGTCACATTGCCATTTACTTGAGTTGTGCCGCCAGCATCTGTAGTCAAACTCGCGGCATTGACTGTTTGATTAAATGCGGTTGTTCCTGTAGAGTTAGCTGTTAAATTGCCGATCGCCTTTGCAGCACCAACTGCACCGTTAAATGTCACATTACCGCTACTCGCCTTCACAGTCAAATCGCTGGTACCGTCTACAGTATTGTCTAAAGTAATGTCGCTGCCGGAAAGAATCGGATTGTTGGCAATTGTCACTGCATCGCCATAAGTTTGAGAGCCGGTGGTTGTCACATTTCCCTTGACTTGAGTTGTGCCGCCAGCATCTGTAGTCAAACTCGCGGCATTGACTGTTTGATTAAATGCGGTTGTGCCTGTAGAGTTAACTGTTAAATTGCCGATCGTACTTGCAGCACCAACTGCACCGTTAAATGTCACATTACCGCTAACCGCCTTCGCCGTCAAATCGCTACTGCCGTCTACAGTATTATTGAAAGTAATGTCGCTGCCGGAGAGAATCGGATTGTTGGCAATTGTCACTGCATCTCCGTAGGTTTGAGAGCCGGTGGTTGTCACATTTCCCTTGAGTGTAGTTGTGCCGCCAGCATCTGTCGTCAAACTCGCGGCATTGACTGTTTGATTAAATGCAGTTGTGCCTGTAGAGTTAACTGTTAAATTGCCGATCGCCTTTGCAGCACCAACTGCACCGTTAAATGTCACATTACCGCTACTCGCCTTCACAGTCAAATCGCTGGTACCGTCTACAGTATTGTCTAAAGTAATGCTGTCACCTGAAAGAATCGGATTGTTGGCAATTGTCACTGCATCTCCATAAGTTTGAGAGCCGGTGGTTGTCACATTTCCCTTGACTTGAGTTGTGCCGCCAGCATCTGTAGTCAAACTCGCGGCATTGACTGTTTGATTAAATGCAGTTGTGCCTGTAGAGTTAGCGGTAATATTTCCTAATGCTGTGGTATTGCCAACTGCACCATTAAATGTAACATTACCGCTCACTGCGTTCGCAGTCAAATCGCTACTGCCGTCCACAGTATTATTGAAAGTAACGTCGCTACCTGTGAGAGTCGGATTGTTGGCAATTGTCACAGCATCTCCGTAGGTTTGAGCGCCGATTGTCTTGACATCGCCATTGAGTGTAGTTGTGCCGCCAGCATCTGTCGTCAAACTCGCGGCATTGACTGTTTGATTAAATGCAGTTGTTCCTGTAGAGTTAACTGTTAAATTGCCGCTCGCCTTTGAACTCCCAACTGCACCGTTGAATGTCACATCACCAGTAGTCCCATCCACAGTCAAATCGCTGCCGATGTTATTGGAGTTAACAGTATTGTTGAAAGTAATGCCGTTGCCTGTGAGAGTCGGATTTTTGGCAATTGTGACAGCATCTCCGTAGGTTTGAGGGCCGATTGTCTTGACATCGCCATTGAGTGTAGTTGTGCCGCCAGCATCTGTAGTCAAACTCGCGGCATTGACTGTTTGATTAAATGCGGTTGTGCCTGTAGAATTAGCTGTTAAATTGCCGATCGCACTTAAATTCCCAACTGCACCGTTGAATGTCACATCACCAGTAGTCCCATCCACAGTCAAATCGCTGCCGATGTTATTGGAGTTA
>NZ_JAUBRJ010000013.1:0-82562 GCF_036701805.1 Microcoleus sp. N3A4 | reverse complement strand
GCCGTTGCCTGTGAGAGTCGGATTTTTGGCAATTGTGACAGCATCTCCGTAGGTTTGAGGGCCGATTGTCTTGACATTGCCATTGAGTGTAGTTGTGCCACCAACATTAGTGGTGAAACTGGTAGCCGTGACAGCATTAAATGTAGCTGTACCAGCACTCTTGACGGTGATATTTCCTAATGGTGTGGTGTTGCCTATTGCCGATTTAACTGAAAAGTTTACTGTACCTGTTTCTAAAGTGAGATTGCCGCTGCCATCAATGTTATTGTTAAACAGAATATTGCCACCTGCTGAATTGCCATTGCTGACTAAGACACTATCTCCAACTAAGATATTGCCGTTAATTGTGATATCTTGAGATTGGGTGGTAATATTGCCATTTAAGTTATTAGTTGTAGCATTGAGAGTAATTGAAGCATTATCAGTTCCCGAAATCGATTGATTGGGATTGACAAAAATAGTGCCTTGAGTATTGAAAGTCACAGGATCTGCAAAAGATACTGGCAAATTCTCTACAGTGATATTGCCTGTAGTAGTGTTCCCTCCGAAAACAATGGCACTAAAGCCATTACGCAATGAAGATAAAAACGGTGTTCCTACATCGATCGCCTGCGGATCGTCACCAAGTCCAGTCTGGAAGCGGATTCCTACATTCGGCGAAAACGGCGCAATTGAAAAAGTGCCTTTACCCTGCACGGAATCTGTTCCCGAAAAGCCAATCTCATTGCCGCTAATGCTAATATTTCCAGTACCGGGCAATCCATTACCATCAATGCCATTTATCCCAACTTGATTGGGAGTTGCGATCGCGATATCTCCACCGGCACCGGAACTAGAACTAGAATTAACTACTCCTGAGTATGCAAAAATGTTGCCTGTTTTGCCCGTTAGTGTGATGTTTCCGCCATTGCCAGCAGTGGAACTGGAGTTAAGATTACTAGCATTAATATTGTTGGCACTTAGTGTAATCGGGCCACCATTTCCGGTACTAGATGTGGTATCAATTGCCCCTGCACTCGTATCAATATTGCCATTGTTGCTGGTAAGGGCGATCGCACGTCCGGAATTCGTAATATCGCCCGTGGAAATATCGCCAGTTGTGGTGATACTTATAGCGCCTGTGCTGGTAATATTGGTATTTGCATCTACTGCAAGTGCAGCCAAGGGAGTAGTGCCACCTACAGGCCCATTAAAATTTACAGTGCCAGTAGTAATGTTTAATTGATTGTTGCCGTAAATAGTGCCATCAACAGTCCCGCCAAAGGTAATCTCTCCACTTTTCGCGGTTCCTGAAGTTGTGATGTTTGTAATGGATTGAGTGAGGATGACTTTTGTTGGGAAACTGATACTGTTACCACTTCCAGTTTGAGCAGATGCATTAATATTACCACTAAGGGTAATATTGCTCGTACTCGGATTAAAAGTAATTGTTCCTGCTGTACTGCTGCTAGCAGTTGAATTTGTACTGGAATTAATCCCACCTGTTGTAATGCCACCTGGAGCCGTTAGGGAAATTGCTCCTCCATTTCCTGACTCAGAAGAGGAATTTAATAATTTGCCAGTGGTGTCAATCGCGCCTATTCCTCCGGTAGAGAGGGTGATATTCCCTCCCGTACCTGCACCTGATGAAGCGGAATTTAGACTAGCACTAATGCTACCACCAGTAGTTGAGACGGCGATCGCGCCTCCATTTCCTGACTGAGAAGCGGAATTTAGATCGGCAGTAATGTTACCACCAGCAGTGGAAAGTGCGATCGCACCCCCATTTCCTGACTGAGAAGCGGAATTCAGATAGCTATTAGAGGTGTCAATCGCGCCTGTTCCTCCGGTGACAGAGAGGGTGATCTTTCCTCCCGTACCTGCACCAGAGGAAAGGGAACCCACAACACCAGTAGTAATGTTACCACCAGCAGTGGAAAGTGCGATCGCACCCCCATTTCCTGATTGGGAAGTGGAATAGAGAGTTCCAGCAGTCGTGTCGATCGCGCCTGTTCCTCCGGTGACAGAGAGGGTGATTTTTCCTCCCGATTGACCACCGGAAATCATAAAACCAGTATCGATCTTACCACCAGCAGTGGAAAGTGCGATCGCGCCCCCAGTTCCTAATGGTGAAGAGGACTCCACAGATCCAGCAGTCGTGTCGATCGCACCTGTTCCCGCAGTAACAGAAAGGGTGATGTCCCCTCCCGTACCTGCTGCATTCGAATTGGAAAGAAAGTCGCCAGTATTAATGTTACCACCCGCCGTTGAAAGGGCGATCGCTCCTCCATTTCCTCCTGAAGTGGATTGGGAATTAATTTTTCCCAAAGAGGTGTTGATATCATTGGTACTGGTGAGGGTAATATTTCCGCCGTTAGTAGTAAGGTTGGCATTGACTGATATTGCATTACTAGCATTTAACGCGATCGCACCATTGCCCTGATTACTAATAGGTTGATTAACAGTAATATTATTATTCGCTTGCAGCGTCAGAGAATTACTATTATTCCAAGCAACGGGAGCACTTACTGTAATGTCGCCTAAACTGGCAAAACCCGATGCAGTGGAAATAGTGACATTGCTTAAACCCAGTTGCGTTTGCAGCGTCCCATTATTGATTGTAGAAGTAGCACCCGAGGGCGTAAATACTCCCCCTGCTGAAAAACTGTCTCCTACAGTATCCCCACCTGTACTAATAGTGATATCAGTAGGATCTAACAATAAAGTTCCAGCAATCCCAAAGGTCGATCGCAAATCAACTAATCCTTGAAAATCCAGCGATTGCTTTCCCGAAACTTCCACAAAGCCGCCATTCCCAGAAAACAAGCCACCTCTCGCCGTAATATTCCCATTAAAGCGAGTAGTTTCATCAGCCCAAACTATCACTCGCCCGCCATTACCATTGCTAACAGCATCAGCATTAATCGTCGAGTCGCTGCTGACAAAAGTCCGCGCAGCATTGGGCACCGTCCCCAAACCCTGATAATCTCCCCCAATCAGTACATTACCTGCGCCGTTAACACCAGAAGCATCGATCTTGCCCGCAATAACACCTACTTTGTCACCCAAGATGTTAACGTTGCCGCCAGTGTTGCCAGAGACATTGAGAGTGCCGGATGCGATCGCAGTTCCCCCAGTTACCGGCACAGCAACATTCCCCGTCAACACAACTTCGCCATTGGGATTTACCGTCAAACCCGTTGCCTGTGCCGCACCTTTTCCTGTCAGCAACTCCGGCAAAGATAACACCGGCTGCGTCCAATTGTTCGGCAGCGAACTTTGAGTTGCTGTCGGCTGAATATCCAAACTCAATAAATTTCCCGCTTGACTGATCCGCACCAAATTGTTACCGGGTACAGCGCTGATGAGAATACTGCCGCTAGGCGCAGTTAGCTGACCGGTATTGACAACCGTACCTCCGACCAAAGTTAAACTTTGACCTGGTGCCACCGTCAAATTGCCTGCATTAACAATGCTTCCTCCTGGGAAATTTGCAAACGCAAAACTGTTCGGCGTCCCAATTAATGTTGCCCAGTTGTTGTTGCCGATCGCGCTAAACCACTGATTGTTCCCAAAACCAATGCCTGTCGCCGTAGTAGCGTTAAAAGATCCAGGCACGTTGAGACTGGCATTCGGCCCGAAAATTATGCCGGCAGGATTCATCAAAAATAAATTGGAATTGCCGCCCGTAACTTGAATTAAGCCATTGATTAAAGAAGCATTACCCCCAGTAATCCGCCCCAAAATATTTTGAATACTGGGATTTGTCAGAAAGTTAGCAGTTTGACCTTCGCTGAGGCCAAACTGAGTAAAACTGTGAAAAAGATTAGCCCGATCTCCGCTGAAAGACCCCCCGGAAATGTCGTAGCGGTTGCCGCTGGGAGTAACAACTGTGTTAGTGCCGTCTGGTGCCGGGGCGATGGGTTGCGCGTTTGCCGAACCCGCCGCTGCACTCAGCCAGCCAACAATGAATAACCATCCGAGTAAATGCAGTCTGTTGGCTGTCATTGTGTTTAAAGATTGTGATTAAAGTGCGATCGTATTTATTGATCCTATTTTTACTCATAAAAATTCCTCATGTCAATAGGATAGCCCGATTTTTTATAATTGAATAATTAAGAGTGGAAGCCGAAGGAAATGTATGTGTTTAATTACTAGGATTTACGTAGAAACAGTTTTTTTTACTAACACTCAAGCGCGGGCAATAAAACTTGGTTTCTTGTTTCCACTTTCACTGTTTCCCTGACAAGCGAATTTCAAAGGTGGTACCCGCCACGCGATCCGTGGAATCAATCGAAAGCATCTGGAATCTAAAATCCTCAAGCCCCCGACTCGATCCGTGGAGTCAATCCAAAATCTCAAATCTCAAATCTCAAATCGAATGACCCAGCCCAAAAATGGATACTTGCGAACGTTGTGGTGGAGAGATCGAAATTTTAGACTCTTGTTGAAGAGCCCAGATTCATCTGTCGAGTAAATCTCAATTCTCAAATCTCAAATCGACTGACGCAATTACCTTAACAACCGGGTTTAGGCGTCCGCGACTGTTGGTGAAAATATGGCGCGGAACCCGAGGTTTAGAGGTTTAAAAACTTGGAATATTAGTCAAAAGTACGTAAGTATAGATCGCCTGTTCTCCCGCTTGCTTTGAGTGGCAAAAACTCGCTTAAATTCTTACTCGCGGCCGCTGCTGTCTTCTGCACCGGGCAAGCAGCTTGCAGCCCGCTTTGAGAGGCAACTGACCGAACAGCCGACTTTCTCTCAAAAACTTTATATTTTTTGGACGATCTTTACCAAAACTTTATAAAGCTTGAGTAAAATTTTTATGTATTTTTGATGAAAGCTAATATTTGCAAGTCTTGCAGTCAGCTTGAGACCGTTATCGGCACGAATCAATGTAGTAGCTTGGAAATGGAGACTGGGTGAAAATCTTGCTGTAACAGATTAAAGTGTGGCACTCTAGTATCAGTGAAAACTCTTAGAACAACAAGCACTGATTTACTCAAAGAGACACCTAGGTAAGCTCGGTCTGTAGAGTCACTGCTGTAAAGTCTCTTTGCAGCTATGACGATCGTCCTAAATATCACAGGCTGGCGATCGTCTGTTCGCGTCACGGCAACATGGCATTTTCCACCTTACTACCCAATAATACTGGAGGAATCAGGGTTATGACTACCTTAACGCTAGTCAAAAAAACATCTTTTACAGTCGCCAGCTTGGCAAGCACAATTTTGCTCAGCATCTGCACGCCCGTCCGAGCTTTCATGTTTGGCACCAGCGGCATCCAGTTCGATCGAGATACAAATATAAATTTTACCTTCGACCAATCTCACGGCAGTTACAAATCCACCTTGTCGATCGCCCAAGCTCTGCCAGGAAACACTGGCTACACCAACATCGCCATACTGTTTTCCGAGATCCAACCCTCAGATAACGGCAACGCCGATGAATGGAAGGGAAGCTTCGGCAGCGGTGTCACCTCCGACAACGGCTCCATCACCCAAACCTTCACATTTTTGCAGGATGAAATTTATGCCCTGCTGCTGTGGAGCGACACCGGCACCGGCCAACAATTGGAGCAGTACGTCTCGTCAAGCACCTTCATGAATAGCCCGGAATGGTTTGCCGCAGGCACCGAGTTCCGGAGAGATGACTGTCTGGTGGCGGGCTGTCAGCAAGCCGTATTTGGCGACTTTAAGCTCGACTACAGCTCCAACGACTCATTTACAAACATCAACGGCGGTAAAGGCCCAGACCAATATTCATTGCTCACAATGAGCCAACTGGCTCAGGGCACAAAAATCTCCTTCGACGATGCTGGAGGAGAAAACGACGTTGACTACCAAGACTTCACCGTGTCGGCTGAGTTAGCCCCCGAACCAGTCACAGTGTTCGGGACTATTCTGGGGATCGGGGCTTTGGCTGCAGCTCGCAGGAAAAAAAAGCCACAGCAGCAACCAGAAAAATGACTCTTAACCAGCCCCATACAAATCTAAATAGTGCGTCTGTTCAGTGGTACTCTGAGGAATAGCATTTCTAAATGTTAAGAGTTTTTCCAATATCGGAAAAATAGCATCCTAACGAAGGCACTATTCATGGTATCCACCGCAACAAAAACGAACGTAGGCTACATCACCCAAATCATCGGGCCGGTTGTAGACGTAAAATTCCCAGGCGGCAAACTGCCCCAAATCTATAACGCTCTCACAATTTCCGGCAAAAACGAAGCAGGTCAAGACATTGCTGTTACTTGCGAAGTTCAGCAACTGCTCGGAGACACCCAAGTGCGTGCAGTTTCGATGAGTACCACCGACGGCTTGGTGCGCGGCATGGAAGTAGTAGATACCGGGGAATCGATCCAAGTTCCCGTCGGAATCCCAACTCTCGGCCGCATTTTTAACGTCATCGGCCAACCCGTAGACAACCTCGGCCCGGTCAATACTTCCGAAAGTATGCCCATCCACCGCAACCCGCCGGCTTTCACCGAACTGGAAACCAAGCCTTCGGTGTTTGAAACTGGGATCAAGGTGATCGACCTCCTGGCCCCCTACCGCCGCGGTGGCAAAATCGGTTTGTTCGGTGGCGCAGGCGTCGGCAAAACCGTGATTATGATGGAACTCGTGAACAACATCGCCAAGGCTCACGGCGGCGTGTCCGTGTTCGGCGGTGTGGGCGAGCGCACCCGCGAAGGTAATGACCTCTACAAAGAAATGATCGAGTCTGGGGTTATTAACGAAGAAGACCGCAGCAAGTCAAAAATTGCCTTGGTTTACGGTCAAATGAACGAGCCGCCTGGTGCTCGGATGCGCGTGGGCCTGTCGGCTCTGGCGATGGCCGAATACTTCCGCGATATCAGCAAGCAAGACGTGCTCTTGTTCATTGACAATATCTTCCGGTTCGTGCAAGCGGGTTCTGAGGTATCGGCTCTGTTGGGTCGGATGCCTTCGGCTGTGGGATATCAGCCGACTCTCGGTACGGATATGGGCGACTTGCAAGAACGGATTACTTCGACTACCGAAGGTTCGATTACTTCGGTTCAAGCTGTGTACGTACCTGCGGATGACTTGACTGACCCCGCACCGGCTACAACTTTTGCTCACTTGGACGCTACAACTGTGTTGTCTCGCGGTTTGGCTTCTAAGGGTATTTATCCGGCCGTCGATCCGCTGGATTCTACGTCTACAATGTTGCAAGTTAGCGTTGTCGGCGAAGAGCACTATGGTGTTGCTCGTCAGGTGCAGTCAACTCTGCAACGCTACAAGGAATTGCAAGACATTATTGCAATTTTGGGTTTGGACGAGCTGTCGGAAGATGACCGCTTAACAGTGTCTCGCGCTCGCAAAATTGAACGGTTCTTATCGCAGCCGTTCTTTGTGGCGGAAGTGTTTACTGGTTCCCCCGGTAAGTATGTCAAGCTGGCAGATACGATTAAGGGCTTCCAAATGATTCTCGCTGGTGAACTTGATGAGTTACCAGAACAAGCTTTCTATCTGGTGGGCGACATTAGCGAGGCGATCGCCAAAGCTGAAAAAATGAAAGCTGACGCCAAGTAATTTTAGTCATTAGTCAGTAGTCAGCAGTCAGTAGTCATTAGTCAGCAGTCAGTAGTTATTAGTTATTTGTTATTAGTTATTGGTTATTGGTAACAACTGACAACTGACAACTGACAACTGGCAACTGATAACTGGCAACTGACAACTGACAACTGACAACTGATAACTGACAACTGACAACTGACAAGTGACACTTTATGACATTAACTGTGCGCGTAGTTGCCCCAGACAAAACTGTTTGGGATTCTAATGCTGAAGAAGTAATTCTGCCGAGCACCACAGGCCAATTAGGTATTTTAAGCGGTCACGCTCCGATGTTGACGGCTTTGGATACCGGAGTGATGCGCGTCCGTCCCGCCAAGGAATGGGTGTCTATTGCTCTGATGGGTGGCTTTGCAGAAATCCAAGAAAACAAAGTTACTATTCTTGTCAACGGCGCTGAAAAAGGCGAAACCATTGATAAAGAAGCTGCTCGTACTGCTTACACCGAAGCAGAAGCTCGTTTGGAAAAGTCCGGTAGCGGCACTTTGCAAGAGCAAATTCAAGCTAAACAAGCAATCAAACGCGCGAGAGCTCGTTTCCAAGCTGCCGGCGGCACGCTCTAGCGATCGCGCGCGGGTAGGAACACAACATTGTTAATTGGTGTCAAGTTAAGACTGAAAACCTTATGTATCTCTCGTTTATGCCCCAGTCTAGATCCCCCCTAACCCCCCTTAATAAGGGGGGAACTCGAAGCACTCAAAGTCCCCCTTATTAAGGGGGATTTAGGGGGATCTAGACTCAGGCAAAAGCGATATTTATCCGGGGTTTTAAGCTGGTTGTTGACACGAATGAACATTACTGTGTCCCTAATGTTTTGCTAAACTCCCACCTCAGACAAGAGAAATTGCATTGTTTCCCAAGATAACCCCTGCTGAAGATAGCGGGGGTTATTTGGATTGTAGGGACTCTCCAGCCGATCGACACTGACAATTTTTGCTTCCTCCGGCAAAACTGGCACTTCTGGATCGCTTGCGGTCGATCGCGTCAGAGAGCTAGAAAAGCCTTTAAAAATAGCAATTTCATCTAATTCGCCGTCTATTTGGGCTTTGACGATTAAAACTTCGTGCGATCGTTTTACCGTGTATTGTTCCAAGCGGCGAGCAATAGAGTCAGCCATAGCAAATATCACTTTCCTGAAACCTGCTATAATATAGCTTAATTTTGCGGCTAATTTCAGGGACAGACAGCTAAATTTTTATTTTTAATTCAGACCTTTTTTGACATCAGGAAGTAAGCTGACATAATATAAATACTGTAAAAAAATTCTGGAATATTTTTGTCCTGCAAAACCTACTTATACGATATTTTATGAACCACATAAAAACTAGGTTTCAATTATCGTTTTGCATTAAAAATATTATTAAACGACGTTTTGCTTGGGGATATACGCTGCTATTCATGCTCGTTTTTTGCTTGAGTTTAGCTCTGGGAAGTTGCAACTCACAGCTAATAAATAACTCTACAGCAAAAACCCAAAATGCACCATCAAACTTAACAAGAGTTGTCAGAATCGGCCATCAGCGTTTCGGAGCGCTCTTTTATCTCAAAGCTAAAAGCTCTTTGGAAACCCGTTTAGCAGAAATAGGGTGGTCTGTAGAATGGACGGAATTTGCCGCAGGGCCGCCAATTTTAGCAGCAATAGGAAAAGGAAAAATCGATCTGGGTTATGCAGGAGTTGCGCCGCCAATTTTTGCCCAATCAGACGGCGTACCTTTTGTTTATATTGCTAATGATTCAGCTTTACCTGGAAGCATTGGCATCATAGTTCCTCAAGATTCTCCAATTCGGACTCTAGCGGATCTCAAAGGCAAGAAAATAGCAGCAACTCAGAAAACCGCAGGTCACTATTTGTTAATTCGGGCGTTAACTCAAGGCGGCTTGCAGTTAAAAGATGCCAAATTGGTCGATTTGCCTCCGCCAAAAGCTCAGGAAGCATTTGTGAGAGGCGAGGTTGATGCTTGGGCGATTTGGCAGCCATTTCTAGCTCAGTTACAGGAAACTATGCCTGTTCATTTCTTGACTAACAGCGACGGACTGATGAATGATAGAAACTTCTATTTAGCCAGTCGCTCCTTTGCTAGCGACTTTCCCGATATTGTTAAAATAGTGATGGGAGAAACGCGACAGATGGCTACTTGGATAACTAAAAATCCCCAGCGAGCAGCGGAATTTATCAGCGCTCGAACCGGAATGAAAATAGCCACAGCTATCATGTTAACCAAAAGCCGCCGCTACGATGTGCTGCCAATTCAAGACAGGGCTGTTGAAGAACAGCAGCGGATTGCTGAAATTTTCTTTCGCTTGGGACTGCTTCCCGATCGCCTTTGGATTGAAGATGTTATTTGGAAACAAAAATTAGATTTATAAAACCAGAACTCAGGCAAAGGTATCGATAAATCAACGGTTGCGATTCCGCAAGTCTTAAAAAGGCAATTTGGTGTATCCTATAGAGTGAGATCGAACTGTTAACTAGCAGAATCAAATGTCATCAATTGCCAATCAACTGCGTTACGGTTTTGTCTCGATTGTTGTGGCAAGCGTATTGATGGCGGGAAGTACCTTAGCTTACCTCAGCTTTCGGGGACAAATAGAACAGACAAAACAGCTTCAGTACGAGCGATCGCAAGCTGCTGCTGTCCAAATTAGCGCTTATCTGGATAACTTGCAGCGCCAACTGAATTATTTGTCAGAATTGCGCGGTTTAACAGAATTTAATCCTGAAACTCAGCGCAGCATTCTCGAAGGATTGGTCAACAGCAACAGCGCCTACGAAGTGGTCGGAATTTTCAACAGTAAAGGTCAAGTAGTACAGGCGATGTCGCCTTACGAATCTTTCTCGATTTCTACCTTAAATTTAGCAGGTATTTCAGCAGAAACACCTATATTTTGGCAGACTTTTAGCCAAACTCAAAATTATGTTAGTCCAGTAGATGTCGATTTAAAAACAGCGGTGAATGTTGTTAACTTAGCAGTGCCTGTTCGCGATAATAACAATCAAATTGCCGGAGTATTATTTGCCAGAGTTAGTCTCAATTTTTTAACTCAAATTGCCGCCCGATCGCAAGTTGGAAAAACTGGATACAGCTACGTTCTCGACCACCGCTCGATGCTGATTTCGGAAACCGGAAGCAAAATTAATCCGTATTTACTGCAAGATTTGAGAGGGCGGCCCTTTGTGCGAGAGTTATCCAAATTAGCTTTAGCTTCGGGGATTCAATCTCCGATCGTTTATCGAGGCTTGCGCGGGGAAGAAGTCACGGGTACGGGTGCGATCGTGCGGAGGGTGCAGTGGATGGTGGTTGTAGAGCTACCTACTGCCGAAGCTTACGCCCCCGTGCGATCGCTCCTATACGTCATGGGTGCAGTTACCCTTGCCAGCGCCCTCGTCGCCGTGGGCTTGGGAATTGCTTTTGCTCGATCGATTACAAATCCTTTGAAATGCCTAACATCTGCCGCTACTAAAATGAGTAGCGGAATGTTTGAAACTCGGGTAAATATTGCGGCATCAAACGAACTCGGAAAATTAGCTAATGCTTTCAACAGCATGGCAGGTCAATTGGAAGTATCTTTCACAAAATTAGAGCATCAAAATGCCCAATTGCAGCGACTTGACAAACTCAAAGACGAATTTTTAGCCAACACTTCTCACGAACTCCGCACCCCGCTTAACGGCATTATCGGTTTAACTGAATCTTTGATCGACGGTGCTACAGGACAATTGCCAGAACAGACTATTTCCAATCTGGAAATTATTGCATCTAGCGGCAGAAGACTGTGCAATCTCATCAACGACATTCTCGATTTCTCAAAGCTGAGACATAAAAATATTGAACTGCAAATCAAGCCGGTTGGCATCCGAGAAATTGTCGATATTGTGGTGACTCTTTCTCTACCTCTAATTGGTACAAAAAATTTGCAGTTAATTAATTCAGTCACTCGCGACATTCCCCTCGTGGATGCCGATGAAAATCGAGTGCAACAAATTCTTTATAACTTAATCGGAAACGCGATTAAATTTACCGACAATGGTACTGTAGAAATTTCGGCTAATGCGATCGGCTTGGATTCGGCACCTTTGACAGACAAAGAAAGTTCAGTAACAAGTCAGATTCAATCTTTAATTGTCAGGTCAAAACTGCAAATTACTGTATCCGATACTGGTATTGGCATTGCTGAAGATAAATTAGAACGAATTTTTAAATCTTTTGAACAAGCAGACGGTTCCACTGCTAGAGAATACGGAGGAACTGGTTTAGGTTTGGCAGTTACAAAGCAGTTGGTCGAACTGCACGGCGGCGAAATACAGGTATCTTCAAAACTAGGTATTGGTTCGCAGTTTACCTTTAGTTTGCCAATCTCTCAAAATCAGTACATTGAGCGCAAGCATTTGCCAGCAACGGTTCGGCCGTCTTTAGTTTCAAGAACCAACGATCGCCAGTTAATAACTAATGCAACTGCTGCACCAAGTT
Source organism: Microcoleus sp. N3A4 (assembly GCF_036701805.1). Classification (NCBI taxonomy): domain Bacteria; kingdom Bacillati; phylum Cyanobacteriota; class Cyanophyceae; order Oscillatoriales; family Microcoleaceae; genus Microcoleus; species Microcoleus sp. N3A4. The sequence continues at coordinate 70,519 of NZ_JAUBRJ010000013.1, read as the reverse complement.
TTAACGATCGCAGTTTTAGCGACGATCGAGAATGCCAAGAAAAGAGTCTGGTGAAAATCTTGATTGTAGATGACGAACCTGTGAATATTCAGGTACTGGCTAACAATTTACTTCTCGAAAAATATGCGCTCGCCAAAGCTAGCAGCGGTAGAGAAGCTTTAGCCCTTATAGACAGAGGCTACAAGCCCGATCTGATATTGCTAGATCTCATGATGCCGCGGATGACTGGTTACGAAGTTTGCGAGAAAATCCGGCAGAAATTCACCGCTATCGAAGTACCAATTGTGATGCTAACCGCCAAAAATCAAGTATCTGACTTAGTGCAAGGTTTCAATGCAGGAGCCAATGATTTTTTAACTAAACCGTTTGTCAAAAATGAATTGCTAGCCAGAATCAAAACTCACATCCGTCTGGCAAAAATCAATGCAGCTTACGGTAGATTTGTCCCCCACGACTTTCTGCGATTTTTGGGACACGAAAGTATTGTTGATGTCCGACTAGGCGATCAGATTCAGAAAGAAATGACAATTTTATTTTCTGACATTCGCTCCTTTACGACTATATCAGAAGCGATGACTCCTCAAGAAAACTTTAATTTTATCAACAGCTATCTCAGCCGAGTGAGTCCGGTAATTCGCGCTCACCAAGGTTTCATCGATAAATATATTGGCGATGCGATTATGGCACTATTTCCTGAGTCGGCAGACGATGCTGTTCGCGCGGCGGTGGAAATGCAAAAACAAGTTATTATTTACAACCAGCACCGACGACTAAGCAATTACGCACCGATTACGATCGGCATCGGTTTGCACGCGGGTAGTTTAATGTTGGGTACGATTGGGGAGCAAGAACGGATGGAAAGTACGGTGATTGCTGATGCGGTGAATCTCGCGTCTCGTTTGGAAGGATTGACTAAGGTTTACGGAGCGGGAATTCTAGTTAGCGATTCAATTTTAGAGCGTGTGGGCGATCGAGAAAAATACAAGTATAGATTTGTCGATCGAGTCACAGTAAAAGGCAAAAAATCTGCCGTGTCGGTGTTTGAAATTTATGATGCTGAAACAGAACAAAGCATTAAACTCAAGCAGGAAACTGCTGCTGCATTTCAAAAAGGTCTGGATCTTTATTTCGACCAAAGTTTTACTAAAGCGCAAAAAATATTCAAGAACATTTGCGAAACAAATCCTCAAGATAAGTTAGCAGCAATCTACTGCCAGCGCTCTCTGAAGAATCGAATGTATGGAGTGCCTGAAGGATGGTCGGGGATAGAAGCTTTGGATGACAAGTAGTAAAATAAAAGTAGCATTAAGCTGAGGGTCAAAATTTTTATGTGTTTATCCGGTTTTTTGTACCTGGTCTCAGTGATAATACATTCAGGCCGAAGTATTCGGCCCCAAAATTGGGAGTTTTCCTGAAAGATACGCCGTCGAGCACGCTGCTTTTGACTTCAAACTCAAATCTACTGCGGAAAGCTATGCGAGAAAGAAACCCGGTTGATCTGAAAAATCTCAGGTTTGACAGGGATTCAGGAAGAAACCGAGAATCGGTCGTTCCTTGCGTAAATTTTGTTTAAGTACAAAATGGTTTACAATACTTAACAGCGGTGCAGATTCGATCCGAGTGTCAACTGTGTCTTTGAAGCTAAATTAATGTTATGTCAACTCTTTCTATCAAGCGCTTAGTTACCAAACTTGCAGGAAAAGCGACGCTGCAAACTGTACTCATAGTTCCGTTTGTATTGCAAGTATTTGCAGCCGTGGGAATTGTGGGATATTTATCATTTAGGAACTCTCAAAGAGCAGTTAATGACCTTGCCGGTCAGTTGATGGGGGAGGTGAGCAATCGCATCGAGCAAAATTTGAGAACTTATCTGCAAACTCCGCACCAAATCAATCAAAGCAAGCTGGATGCAGTGAAACTGGGTTTTGTGAACATGAAAAACTTGTCAGCTTGGGAAAAGTATCTGTGGCGGCAAGTGCAATTATATCCTTATATCAATTTTACGTCGATCGCTAATTCAGATGGAGAATATCGCACCGGCGAAAAGATGTCGAACGGCACTTTATTGATTAACGCATCGGGGCCGTCTACAGGTTTTGATTTTTATTCTTACAATACTAATGATACGGGCGATCGCACGACAGTAGCAGCCTCCGTCAAAAACTTCGACATCCGACAGCATCCTTCCTACAGCTATGCGGCTTTAGAAGCCAAACCAACTTGGAGTTCAGTTTATGTATCCTTCCTAGAACCCACATTGATCGTCAGCGCGCTGCAACCAGTTTACAACAGCCAGAAACAGTTAGAAGGAGTATTAATTGCTGCTTTGCGTCTCGACAGTATCGGTCAATTTTTAAACAGCCTCAAAATAGGCAAATCCGGTCAAACTTTTATTATCGAAAGAAACGGCACGCTGCTGGCAACTTCCACACCCGAAAAACCTTTCCGCACCCAAAACGGTCAAAAAGAACTGTTTAAAGTTACAGAAAGCAGCGACGCAGTAACGCAAACTACAGCTAAATATTTAGAAAGTCACTTTCAAAACTTGCAGCAAATTAGCAAATCGCAGCAAATAAATGTTGAGATAAACGGTCAGAAGAAATTTTTAAAAGTCCTGCCATTCCAAGACGGCAAAAGTTTAGATTGGCTGATTGTCGTCGTCGTTCCCGAAGCCGACTTTATGGAACAAATCCATGCCGGCAACCGAACTACAGTTTTCCTGTGTCTGGCAGCTTTGGGGATGGCAACTGTTCTAGGAATTCTCACTTCTCGCTGGATTATCAAACCTATTTTAAAATTAAAAGATGCAGCAATAGCTTTGTCTGAAGGACAATTTGACAGAACTGTAAAGCTCGATCGTTCCGACGAGTTGGGCGTACTTGCCACTGCTTTTAACAGCATGGCAGCACAACTGCAAGCATCTTTTACTGCCTTAGAGACTAAAAATACCGAATTGCAGCGACTGGACAAACTAAAAGACGAATTCTTAGCCAATACTTCCCACGAACTCCGCACTCCCCTCAACGGCATTATTGGTATTGCAGAATCTTTAATAGACGGTGCTACCGGACAACTACCAGAATCAACAAATTTTAACTTAGTTTTGATTTCATCGTCTGGAAAAAGATTGTCTTCTTTAATTAACGACATTCTGGACTTTTCTCAGCTCAAACACAAAACTATAGAACTGCAAATTAAGTCCGTCGGTATCCGAGAAATAGTCTCTGTTATCCTCACCTTATCTCAGCCATTAGTAGGCCAAAAAAACTTGCAGTTGATTAACTCAGTCCTTCCCGAATTGCCACCAATAGCAGCCGACGAGAATCGCTTGGAGCAAATACTTTACAACTTAATTGGCAATGCGATTAAATTTACCGAAAGCGGCACCGTTGAAATTTCAGCAGAATTGGTAACGGACAACGAACAATCACCGCCTAATTCCCAATTATCAATTACTGTATCCGATACCGGCATTGGCATCCCCGAAGATAAATTAGAGCAAATTTTTGAATCCTTTGAACAAGCTGACGGTTCCACTGCTAGAGAATTCGGGGGCACGGGTTTAGGTTTGGCGGTTGTCAAGCAATTAGTTGAATTGCACGGAGGGCAAATTCGGGTATCTTCAACGGTAGGCGTCGGTTCCCAATTCACCTTTACTTTGCCCGTATCTGATAGTCAGCCGGAATTTAGCAGCAGACAGCCGCGTTTAACTGAGGGATCTCGCATTTTGATAACTCCTGAATTCGCATTCCAATCATCTATAATAAATTCTCAGGTATCAGACAAGAGCGACTTGTTAGAAAATCAAAAAATAAAAATTTTAGTAGTCGATGATGAACCCATTAATATTCAGGTTATCATCAACAGTCTTTCTCTAGAAAACTACGATATAACTCAAGCGAGCAACGGCTTAAAAGCTTTAAATCTGATTGAATCAGGATTTAAGCCAGACTTAATTTTACTCGACGTAATGATGCCGCTGATGACTGGTTATGAAGTGTGTCGAGAAGTCCGCAAAAAATACTCGCCTTTAGAACTGCCGATACTGATGCTGACGGCAAAAAATCAAACTACCGACTTGGTAGAAGCTTTTAATTTAGAAGCAAATGATTATGTAACTAAACCTTTTATCAAAAAGGAATTGTTGGCGAGAATTAACACGCAAATTCGTCTGGCAAAACTGAATGCAGCTTACGGCAGGTTTGTACCCCACGATTTTCTAAGCTTGCTGGAAAAACCGAGTATTATTGAAGTAAAATTAGGTGACAATCAGGAAAGAGATATGACAGTGCTGTTTGCTGATATTCGCTCATTTACGGCGCTTTCAGAACAGATGACACCGGCAGAAAATTTTGCATTTATTAATACTTACTTGGGAAGGGTTAGCCCTGCTATCAGGAAAAATAACGGGTTTATTGATAAATACATTGGTGATGCAGTTATGGCACTGTTTCCTACATCTCCCGAAGATGGTGTGCGAGCAGCAATTGATATGCAAAAAGAAGTGAATGTCTACAACCAGCAGCGAGAAAAAAATGGTTTGTGTCCGATCGCGATCGGCGTCGGTTTGCACGCGGGCAATTTGATGTTGGGTACAATTGGCGAGCGAGAACGGATGGAAAGTACCGTGATTGCTGATGCGGTGAATCTCGCCTCTCGTTTGGAAGGATTGACTAAGGTTTACGGCTCGGGAATTCTAGTGAGCGGTACAATTATCGATCGCCTCGACGATCCAGAAAAATATAAGTACAGATTTGTCGATCGAGTAACTGTGAAAGGAAAAACAAATCCTGTGTCGGTGTTTGAAATTTACGAGACAGAAACAGAGCAGAGCATTGTACTCAAGCAGCAAACTATGGAGATTTTTCAAGAAGCTCTCAATTTTTACTACCAGCAAAAATTTGTTGCCGCCCAAAAACTATTTGAGAATATTTTACAAATCAATCCTGACGATCGGGTAGCAATGCTGTATTTCCAACGCTCTCGCAAGTATCGGATGTACGGAGCGCCGGATGGGTGGTCTGGGGTGGAAACTTCGACGGAAAAATAGGGCGCGCACTGCACGCCCTACTCTCTTTAAAAGATGGTTGCACAAACTTTAAAATATAGTTGTACAAACGCCGAATTTATTCCAAGTTTTGGGGCCGACAATGCCATCAGCAAGAATTTGTTTTTGAAGAATGAAAATTAATGACGGCTTGTTGGGTTTTTGCGCCAAATACTCCATCAGTATTTACAGAAAATCCGCTGGCGCTCAAGAGCCGCTGGAGGTAACGGACATCCTCATTTTGGGTGACGGCATCGTTGCGTTTGAGTAGGGGAAAATAACGGCAGGAAGGTAATTCAATGCGAATTGCGTTTGTGGTTTGCATGGTTTGATTCTCCATTGGTTGTTTGCAAGTTGTTTAAAAGCACAGAAGTGCGGAAAAGATGTTAATTAATAGTCCTGGATGCACTTTTGACGAGCATAAACGAGGTTTTGGCTTCGCTCAACCACCAGGTTTTTTAGCGTTTCTGGGGGCGTAAAGGAAGTATTCCTGTGAAAAAACCCAGTTTCTTGCTACCCGTGCGCCTAGGATTAGTTAACTTGGATTTAACATCCGGGTTCACCCGTATAACAAGCGCCTAATAGACTCCAAGTTTTCGGGCCGACAATGCCATCAACAGCAATCTTATTTTGCTTTTGAAATTTGATGACTGCTTGTTCAGTTTTTGTGCCGAAGAATCCATCTGTTGTTAGGGGATCTCCCTTTTTAACTAAGGATTGTTGGAGATAGCGCACGTTTTGATTGGCAGCGGTGCTATTATTTCGTTGCAGTGTTGGGAGTGAAGAGCAAATAGGTAATTGAGCGTAAATTGAATTTGTGGTTTGCATGGTTTGATTGGGGATTAGTGGTTTGCAAGTTGTTTGAACTTGCTATTCCCCAGTTGTAGCTGTGGGGGAAAGTGCTTTAACAGTCGCTTTTTATAGTGACGCTTGTCTGGGGTAGCTCAGATGAGTGACAGCCCGCTATCAAATCCGTTTTGTACAAAGTAATTGTCATATCAAATCCGGTAGCATCGGAATTAATGTTACCCACAGTCAGGACACCGCGAGAGCCTTAGTCCCTACAATTAATCGGGGTAGGGACTAAGGCTCTCGCGGTGTCCTCTATATAATTCCGGTGCAACCGGAAACAATATCAAAGGCAAACAGCAGCGAATTTCCATTTTTTATCAACTTTTAGCTGACCAGACGGGAATCCCCACACTATATCGCTTCGATTAGTGTGGGATGACTCGTCGTGTGAGGTGAGGATTCCACCCGTTGACCAATTCAATATACAGTTTTGAACCGTGAACGGGTGGATGACAAGACGAACAACATCTTTATTTAATAAATTAATTTTACTGTTTAATATAATTATTCAATTGCTTGACAATGTAGAGGATTTTCTGGTATTTTCGTAATAATAAATGCGTAAAAATCGTAACGCAATGAAGACAACATATCAGTATCAGTTTGATCCCGACATCAAGCAAAAGCTAACTCTTAACCATTGGCTAAGGATTTGCCGTTACTGGTATAATCGCCAGCTAGGCGATCGTTTTGATTGGTGGGAAATGAACCGCACTACTGTAAATGCTTGTCCGTTGATTGTTAGTATCTCTGCGCCTAGGGAAAAACCCAACTACTACTCACAAAAACAACAATTGCCGATTATTAAAAAGGATTTAGTAAAAGTCTTTCATAGTGGTGAGCTACTAGATTTTAAACAAGTAGACTCAACCATCTTGCAAGATGTTTCTAAGCGAGTAGATAAAGCCTTTGAACGGTTGATCGCTGGGGACAGCAAGGGTGGGCGATCGGGTAAACCCCGATTCAAGACTGAAGCGGATTATCGCACAATGATTTTTTCGACGGCTAACAGTGATTGGATTAAACTGGTTCGCAAGAATTGGATGTATGTTCGATTGCCAAAGTTAGGTGTCGTAAAAGTTCGGATGCACCGCTCAATCCCTGATGGATTTACCATCAAGCAAGCTAGTGTTACTAAGAAGGTTGATGGTTGGTTTATTCAGTTAATGCTTGAAGATGCTTCTGTTCCCGAATTCACTTTTGACAAGGTTAACCCTACATGGGATAACTCAGTGGGTTTGGATGCAGTGCTGCACGAAGATGTTTATTTGGCAACCTCTTCAGGTGAAAAGCTACCCTCGTTAAAACCACTTCGCAAAAATCAAGCCAAGTTAGACCGTATTTCGAGAAAGCGGAACAAGCGGAAACGAGGCAAAGCAGCTAGGCGCAAATTAGCCAAAAAAGAAGCTAAACAGCACCAAAAAATAGCTCGTTCTCGTCAAGATTTCCACTATAAGACGGCTCACAAGCTTGTGAGGTCAGGCGCTAAGTTCTATTTTCACGAAGACTTAAATCTCAAGAGCTTAACAAAACGGAATAAAGTTAAGCAAGATGATGAGGGGACTTACCTACCGAACGGTCAATCAGCCAAATCAGGACTAAATAAGTCTTGGTTGGATGCTGCATTTGGTCAATTCTTTAAGACGCTGGAATACATAGCCGAAAAAGCTGGATCAGTCGTCGTTTCGCAAAAACCTGCATACACCTCAATGCTTCTGTGCTATCGGAATGAAATTGTTTTCGCAGATTGTAATATTCGAGAATATTGGGATGAACAACATTCTTTAATGGTCGATCGTGATATAAATGCCGCGATTAACTTGAAGAAACTGGGGTTGGACATTTTCCCCAGTATAAAACGCCGTAACGGGAATCTTTCTGTAGTAGGAACTATGGATGACAGTACCGTGAAGGAAATTTTGCATACCCTTCATCGGGCTGCAAGAAGCCCACATCATACTGTACTCAGTTGATGTGGGAGATGTCACAGCGAGTCAACCATTTGATAGAAAAGGGCGTTGCGGAAAATTGGTCTGGGATTGGGACTTTAACTTAGAAGTGATATCGTAGAATCGGTAGATAGTAGATTTGCGGCTGTCAAACAACTTGACAATTGAATCAATAACAATTTCTGTAACTATCGGGTTAAAGTCCGAAATAAAGCCGTCGGCGTCCAGATTTTGCCTAAAAAATTCCTTAGCTCGATCGCACTGATAGCGCATTTCGTCAAAACCAACAATTTTCACCACAAACGTTGTCAGCGGCGAGTTCTCCAAATCGGTATTAGAAATGCTTTTTGCCCGCCCATTTTCTAATAAATTCAATACTTCCGCTTCTAAACCACTTTTAGGTTTGTAAGGTTTTTCTATTTCTGGAAAAAAGCTTTCCAGGCGCATACATCGAGTAGTTCGATCCGGAAGTTCTCCCATCATCATCGCCAGAGAGACATCGAGTCCAAAACCCGAAGCAAGAGCTTCCAGCAGGGCGGTAGCAGCCAGTTTCGACCCCAAATAAAGCTTCGCAATTTCAAGATTGTACTTAGCAGTAGTTTCCCAGCGCTGATAGGTGCGATCGTCTGGATATCCCTGAAACTGCCGAAAAATCACCTCTGGCTTGAGATTGTTCAGAAAACCTTCCATCTTCAGCAAAGCAACTCGGTAGTCGCGAACCGTGTAAAAACCCCAGGAGGTGAGATTGTGATTGGTTTCCGGCAGTAAATTCCAGGTATTTGCCAAAAAATGGGCTGAACTCTGGTGAGCAAAACTGCTCACATCCCGGTTAGAAATTCGCACAGCTTTTTTCACCGTTTCCCGCATTTCCTCGTCAGTCAAACTGAGTTTAAACAGGCTATTTATTGCTTGCAAGCGGTCATAAAGGTGCTGGCTTACCGTTACTCCCCACTCGGCGGAACGAAACGGAATTGTGGCTTCAATGCAGGCTGAAATTTGAAGCAATTGCTCGCGTTTGAGAAATGGTTCTAGAGCTTTTGCTGCTACCAAAGCGCTGAGAAATTCGTTTTGTCCTGTGAAAGGATTGAGCACTTCCCCCGGTACAAAACCGAATACCAGCATTACCATCTCGAAAATAGCATCCGCAGAAAGTTCAGATTCCTCCCGAATTTGTAGCTGTTTGTTCACCTCTTTTGTAACAGGAGTGATGTAGTAGCTGACGTTAAAGTTAATGCTGTGATCGACTTGCACGTAGACGGTATCGTGAAATAAAGCTGCCAAAACCTCGATCGCGTCTTCATTTCCCCCCACATCAAAAATATGTTCGGGAGTGTGAAAAAACCGCCAGGGCCCCATCATCGGCTGAACTATCAGTTCGGCAATCCAAGCGAGTTCAGTTGGTTCGACTTTTGCGTCCAGGCGATCGATCGCCCAAGTCAGCCTTTCTAAGCACTGTAAGTATGCCTGTTTGCTATCCATCACAGTCTTTTCCAATAACATTACTGTCACGCCAGCGGTCCTGTTGTTAGTTTGATTTTTTCGTAGATGTGCCCCGGCTTTTTTGATTTGGGATTTTTGAGTTTTTTGTTGAAGACTTTAGCTAGAATTTAGGAGGCAAATACTTACTTAAAATCACTTAATTTCCGGTAGCTGACCTCCCCTGTTTTCCCAGTCGAATTAGCACAAAGTATGACAAGTAAATTACATAAATTGCTAAACCTATCAGACCCAACAATCCCAAAAATTGAGGGTTTGCTGTAGCGTGAAACATCTCTTTGTAAAGCCAAGGCGGGTCTAACCAAACGCGGCAAAAAGGTTCGTCAATTACCTGAATTTGAGATTTAAAGGCACAGCTTAAGAAGGGAATTTGAGCGATCGCGCCCAAACCGCTGTAAACAGTAATCGCCCACCGCCAAGCTGTAAAGGCTAACTTCAAAGGCGACTGCGGGCGATCGGCAATTTCTTCGTTTAAATCCTGCCAAAACCACAGACAAGCAGGAATCAAAGCCCTCCCCATCACCGACGACACAAAGCTAACAGGCAGCGCAGCCATCATCAGGTAAAGTGTAATAGCCAGCAAACTCGCCACCCGCCAATAAATAATCGACAAACGGACGATCGCCTCAGCTTTTGCAAAAACAGCCCAAATCAGAACTACCAGCGGGATCGAAATTGTTAATAACACAGACAACCGGTAATCCATCCAAACTAGCGGTTGAAACCAAGGCCCGGTGGCTGCCAATAAAAGACTCAACATCTTTGGGAAAATATACTCACTTATTTATGACAAATTCTACTTTGACACTCTGTGCACTTTTGGTGACAGAGATTCTTGCTTGGGCGAAGTCACTTGCTTGCGACAGGATTTCTCCAGCCTAAGTAAAGGTGTCTTCTCCCCAAGCGTGAATTCCGGTATGCCCTACCGTACTCGATCGGTTGTCTTTATGTAGTTAGGTTTTTGTTCAAATCCAAGTTTTCCTAGACTGCAACAACGTTAAGCGTGACTGCCCACTCAATAAGAGGGCGAGTTTTTACGTTGTCTAGTTATACTCAATTTTCAACCTACGACAACGATCGTATCACGCCTAGTACAAGACTCGCGAACACTCTTGACCCAAGTCCAGAAGTGCCGCTCAAGTCAAGCCGACTAAAGTCTCGATCGTTTTCCGCCTCCAGTCTTTTCTATAAAAATGCTAAAAAATCAGCGTTGCACAATTAGGATGATGCTTGTGGGGTGTCCCGCCTGCTTTGAAATACACGCCTTCGGGATACGAGAGCCCATCCCACAAAACAATCACAATCATCCCGCAATTATGCAACGCCAAAAAAGCAGCAACCGGAACACGCTGCTTAATGTTCCAGTTGCTGCTGCAAGGATTGCCAAATTGACTTGGCGCGCTTTCAAATTTCGTATTTGATACAGGATAGAGGGAAAATCTCGCCATTACTTGGAGGCTCAACCAGTGAAATCCTCCCGCGCCCAAAGTTAGATGGAGGCGCGGGAGGGAAGGCGTAGAGCTAAATTGCTCGTTTATTCGTCGTAGATGCGACACTCAGCAGCGTCAGGGTTGTCGTCGCAATACTTTTCAAAGGAATTCTTAGGTTTGACTTGCTTTTGGTGGGAAGCTTCTGCTTGCAGTTCTTCAACTGCGTCCCACGCCGCCGCGCATTCCCCGGAAGTGGCGCCCTTGGTGTCACAGACGACACGAGCGCTTTCTAGTTCTTCTGAAATTTTTTCTTGGATGTTGCCCGCGGGTGTTGTTGTCATAGTCACCTTATTAAGTAAGAAAGGTTTTCTTTTTGGATGTTAGTTTGTTTTTGATTGGCAGTTTCGGTCTGGCTACCCAGCTACTATTAGCTGGAGATGCGCTGCTGTTGCAGCAGCCGAGATAGAAACCATCCAAAACTGCGGTTGCAGCAGGCGTCTTTACTTCCTGCTTTACTCTATCCCGTTAGCGGGTTCTAGTCCACAGACATCAATGTAGGTCGATCTGACCTTACTTTTGATGAAAACATTACATGAAGTTGGCGTGTCAAACTGTATTGAGCTTTATCTTTTAAGATTTAGCTGAAGACGACATTTAACACTCAACAGATTTATTCGAGCCTCATGTTAACTTATGTTAACACAAGAACCGCCTTCTGGGGGAATCGATCGCCCAAGAATACCGTCCCGCCAGCGGCCAGTTCCGGTTAGCCTAATGTATAGAGATAGTTTTATAGAGAAGTTCGTCTTATGTACAGCCAAAACCAAATGCAGTGGGTCAGCGCTTTATCAACCCGTCCCTCTTTGGAATCCGCCCTCAAAGAAGTTATAGAACAAGCCAATCAAACCTTAGAAGGCCCCGCCGATTTAGCCCTGATATTTATCTCGTCTGCCTTTGCCAGCGAGTATTCACGGCTGATGCCTTTACTCCGAGAACTGCTGCCGGTGCCCGCGATCCTGGGCTGCGGCGGGGGAGGAGTCATCGGCACGAACCGGGGCGGCCTCACCGAAGAAGTCGAGGGATCTCCCGCAGTCAGCCTGAGTCTGGCCCGCTTGCCGGGAGTGAACGTCAGAACTTTTCACGTCGGTGCAGAAGAACTACCGGACTTAGACAGTCCCCCGGATACTTGGGTGGATCTCTTGGGCGTGCCGGCCCGGGAAGAACCGCAGTTCATCATCTTGGCTGACCCATTTTCCGCAAAAATTAACGATTTGCTGCAAGGGTTAGATTATGCCTATCCGGGTGCGGCAAAGGTAGGGGGGCTCGCGGGCGGGGACGGTGCGGGCAGGGGCGCAGCGCTGTTTTGCGACTATCAGCTTTACCGAGAAGGGACGGTTGGGGTAGCTTTGAGCGGCAATATAGTTTTGGAAACAATAGTGGCTCAAGGCTGCCGGCCGATCGGGCAGCCTTATCGGGTGACGGAAGGAGAGCGCAATATTCTGCTGAAACTCGAAGAACAAACCGACGATATCGGCAGTGGGGGCATCGAGCGATCGCCCTTAGAGGCCCTGCGAGAGTTAGTTCAAACTTTGAGCGAAGCAGACCGAGAATTAGCCCAGCACTCGTTATTTGTAGGCTTAGTCAGCGATGAATTCAAGCTGAAACTAGAGCCGGGAGATTTTTTAATCCGCAATCTGTTGGGAGTAGATCCGAAAGTGGGAGCAATTGCGATCGGCGATCGAGTCCGTCCCGGACAGCGCATCCAATTTCACCTGCGGGACGCCCGCACCTCTGCAGAAGACCTAGAAATGCTGCTCGATCGCTATCAGCGGGCCGCCGAGTACAGCGGTACATCCAGTGCCGGGGCCTTGATGTTCTCTTGTCTGGGGCGCGGTGAAGGACTTTACGGCCAGTCGAACTTTGACTCCCGACTGTTTGGCCGATACCTCAAAAACATCCCTCTGAGCGGCTTTTTCTGCAACGGCGAAATCGGTCCCGTCGGCGGCAGCACCTTTCTGCACGGCTACACCTCCGTATTCGGGATTTGCCGCCAAAATTCATAGTCAGCAGTCAGCAGTCAGTAGTCAGTAGTCAGTAGTCAGTAGTCAGTAGTCAGTTATTATTTGTTTGTTGTTTGTTCTAATAACCAATAACCAATAACCAGTAACAAATCACAAATAACAAATCACAAATAACCAAACACTAAAAGCGGCAGTTTCCTGCCGCTTTTAGCTCTAACTATGTCTGGAAACCTTAGAAACTAAAGGTAGTCCGCAGGACTCCTACCCAGATATCGTCATTGTTGTTGTTGTGTTCCGGATTCAGAATCACGTAAACGCCCGGTGTCACCGAAATAAAGTCATTAACTTGGAAGCGATAGAAACCCTCTAAGTGATAAGAGGTTTTGCGGTCTCTGCCGAGATCGCTCTCAGTAACTTTTGGCGGTACGCCGGCGATCAAACCGAGGAGGTTCCCAGGCTTACCAAAATCTGGCAGCGCCAAGAAAACAGCACCATTCTGGATGGTAGCCTCATTGTCGCCGCCCCGCAGTTGTTCAGCCTTGGTGTAACCGTACCAACCGCCAAGCTGAAAGCGCTGGCTCGGTTTGAAGTTAACCTGTACCCCAAAGTTATCTGATGCAGTGGCTGATTGACCGAAGGGACGATTAGCCAAAGAACTGCCGGTGCCGCCCATGATGCCAACATCGCCTCCCCGATTGTATTTCCGGGTGTATGCTGCCCCAATGTCAAATGCTTTGCCCAGATTTAAGTTGAGCTGGCCCAAAGCGCTGAAAGAACCGTCGAAAACGCCCCTGCCGTCGGCTGGGTTGGGAGCGTCGCCGTCGGAAGCAAGATAAGCTACGGTGGCTCTCACGGGGCCTAAGTTGTATTTGATCGCAGCACCAGCTCCTTCGGGACCGCGGAACACTGCTGGGTTATAACGTCCAAACCTGGAGAGAGCACCGTTGCCACTACTTTCCAAGGGAGCCGTCAGCTCGGCAACGTCATCGAGCCTCAGTCCTCTCGGGCCGAACCAGACTGTAGCATTCCCGGCTGGAAAGCGATACCACAATTGATCGAGGGAGAATTGGTTGCCGTCATCGCCGTCGATGGCGAGACGAGCCATGTTCGTACCAGCGGTATTGGCTGTACCGTAGTTGGCGATGTTTCTAGCTTGCAAGCGGGTTCTGAGCAAGTCTCGACCGGTGAAGCTGGTGTTGAAGTTCAACCGCACCCGGTAGCCGAGGTTGGTGGCAGTTTTGTCGTCGTTAAGGCCGACACCATCTCCGAAGGTATCGCTGGCGGCAAAAATGACTTCTCCTGCCAGTTTGGTTGTGGTGGAGAACTGGTTGGCTTCGAGTTCTGCGGTGCGAGCTTCTAAGCCGTCTACCCGTCCGCGCAGGGTAGCGAGTTCGGCTGCAAATTCTTCTTGCAGGCGTTGCAGGATGGCTAAGTCGTCTTTGGTGACCAAGTTACCTGTTGACCCAATTAGCTGGGTTATTTTGTCTAAGCAAGCGTTGACGCCGGCTGCAAATTCGTAGCGAGTCAGGGCGCGGTTGCCGCGGTAGGTGCCGTCGGGATAGCCTGCGATACAACCGTAGCGTTCGACTAGGGATTGCAGGGCTTGGAATGCCCAATCTGTCGGCCGCACGTCGGAGAGCTGAGAGACAGATGTCACTTGGGACATTGTTCCCGACTGTTGAGTCGGCTGTGCTTGGGGAGCTGCTGGGACGATCGGGCCGCCCATTCCTCCGGGTACTGTCTGAGCAATTTCTACCTTAGTAGCTGGGGTAGTAGCTGGGGTAGTAGCTGGGGTGCTGGCTACTGCTGGCACTTCAATTTTCCCAGCGGTGTCTGTCTGGCTGCTTTGCACGGCCAAGTCTGATGCTTGGGGCGACGGTGCGGCTGTGCTTGCTGCTGCCAGGGGTTCAGTCGCTGCTGCTGTGCTGGCGGGAGCGCTTGGGGCTGCTGACTCGATGTCGCTCCCTGTTGTTTGCAGTGCTGCCGCGCTGGTGTCTGGTTCGATTGCAGCCAGTTTTTCAGCGTCTGCGGAGTTGGCGACCGGGGTTTGGGCTGCCTCTGCGCTGCTGTTTAAAGCCAGCTTTTCTGGGGTCGCAGGGGCTGCGGCAACTGGTTCTGCAACTGTTTCTGCAACTGGTTCTGCAACTATTTCTGCAATTTTTGACTCAGATGACTGAGTTCTAGCTAGCTGGTTGGCTTCAGCGGTTGCTGGAGCTTCTGCTGCGATCGCAGCGGTACTGACGACTGATGATAGACCCAGAATTGCCGGGGATACTAGCAGTAAATTCCACAAAGTTCTGTTCATTTTCCTCACACCTTCACACTCTATTCAACTCGACGAGCAGCAATTCCCAACTGCTAATTTTTGTGGTTGCTTGCCTGTTGACAATAACTGCCAAAATACAACCTATCCATAACTGTTGATTCACAGTAGGCGTGTCTAGTTCCTGCAAGAACGTAGGGGGCTGGCCCCTTGTACGGCCCAGGCATCAATTCAGGTCAAGCCCACTTTACATTACAGTTGATTATACCATCACCTGCTAATTTCATCTCTCGATCGCCAGACAAGCTTGAGTTGCTCTGCGGACGATCGACAACTGGTTTTCCGGGTTCGATCGCAATCTTCCTCAAACTCACAACTGCCCGTAATCCTTGGTTACGCCAGACTTAACAGACAGTTATAGGTAAGATTGTAGCTGCTTGTCGCATCCCTTATACAGCTTTCTATCCTATTATGTCAAGTTTTTTTTTAACCTAACTTTAACCCTCGCTGCCCGCAAGGGGCTATTTTCCCGCCGGTAGTGGGCAACGGACGGCTAAATACTGGTAGATTTACCCCGTCCCAGCCAAATTTCTGGCTTGAGTAATTTGGGTTTTTTGATGCCCCCAGCAGCCGGGACTTGCCAGCGCGATGCCATTTTTTAGACGGTTCGTAGCCGGGTTTTATTTGCCGCTATCTTAACACCATTGTTTTGTGGTCTGGCAGCGACCACCGACTGAATGTCTGCTACCTAAAATTAGAGTTTTGCTGCCTCGCTGCGAAGGCATTTCACAGCCAGTTATTTTTTTGGCACAGCTTCCCGATCTGAAAGCACCTTTTCTATGTGATTTATGCTACTGCCAAAGTATCCCTTAATTGTCCTGCATTCCCTTACGCATCAACTGGTTTAGAGGCAGAAAAATACTTGCGCCTATGCCCTCGATCGAAGTTAAAAAACCCAGTTTATGAGAGTAAGGACTGCATCCAGGACAGTCGTAATTTGCTAACAAATAGCAGAAGTTTAATTTTATTGGCAATCGTAGGGTATGCAGTTTATTTTCTGTGTTATGAGACGAGCTTTCCAGGTTTGGCTGTTTGTGTTGGCGGTGATGGCTGTGACAGCACTGGCAGTCGTGCTGCCGGATGTTATATTGGGAGGAATCCGATCGACTAAAACTCGCTACCTATTTCCGACTTATTGGGGGATGCAAATCGCTGTTGCTTACCTTTTAGCGACTAAAATTAGCGCGCTGTGCCAAGCTGGAAACGGCAAATGTGGAAAGTTCTGACAGTTGTACTGTTAACGGGCGGGGTGCTGTCGAATGCAGTTAGTTCTCAAGCCGAGACTTGGTGGACTAAGCAATGGGGCATTTGAAAATCCCGAAATTGCTCGCAGGATCGATCGTGCCGCAAAGCCGCTGGTTGTCAGTGATATCTCGGAAGTCAGTCTGGGAAATATACTGTCAACGAGTCATTTGTTAGAACCGAAAGTGCGGCTGCAATTGGTGTTGCTTTACCCGGAAGCGCGCAGTCAGGCGAAACCAACTATACCCAATATTCCTAGCGGTTTTAGCGATGTTTTTGTCGGCGGGCGATCGCAAAAGTTTAGTGCTAAGCTGGCGACAATGCAAAACTTGAAAATCGAGCTGCTGTCAGAACAAAAAACCGCAACGCTGTGGCTAAGCAAGTTAGTAAAATAGTGAGGGTTTATGGAAGATTTTGGTATTATTATTGCCTGCTGCGACCAGGATTATCTGTTTGCTAAGGGTTGCTGTGCTAGCATCCGATATTTCCTGGGAGATGTGCCGATTTGTCTGTTGATTGACGGTACGTTTTCTGTGAGTGCTTTGGAAAAGTCCTACGGGGTGCGAGTTATCGATCGCAGAACCGTTTCTGAAGAAGTTCTCAGAAAAAAAAGTTTTGGTTGGGGCAAAACTAAAATGATTGCTTTCTGGGAAAGTCCTTGGTCAAATTTTATGGTTTTGGATGCCGATACGATCGTCTGGGGCGATGTTCTCAAATTTGCTAATTTTCAAGAATTTGATTTTATTGTAGACCAACCTTGTCAGGAAAATTCTGATGCAGATATTTCAAAATTTTTCTTTGACATTCCGGGCGTTGAGAAGCATTTCCCCACTTTTAACTGGTCGAAAGATCGAGCCAATTATTTCTGCACCGGTACCTTTTTTGCAAAGCGCGGCGTTTTTAGCTTGGAAGAATACGTAGAAATTTTAGATTTTACGGCGGCAAATCCGGGGATATTTAAGTACGGAGAAATGGGGTTTTTGAACTTTATGATTTTCCGGGCGGCGCAAGAAAATCGGCTGCGGGTGCAGAGTGTGGATATGCAGTTGTTGGTGCCGGATTTTGACCAAGATTTGGTGAGAAAGCGGTTTCCGGTGGAAGAAAGCGGGCCTGCGGCCGATCGCACTCAGGCGACTGTGATTCACTGGTGCGGCCCGAAGCCAACTTTATCGAGTGGGAAAGTTTACTCGGAACCGATGAATTTTTGCCGCCGCAAGTGTCAGGAGGATGTTTGGAACCGCACGGGTTTGGAGGCCGAGATGTCGCTGCAAGTTGAGGATTGGCAGCGATCGATCTACGTGTATAAGAATAAGTTTAAGAAGAAGTTTCGCCAGTTGGCGGGGAAGTAAGTAGGATTTTTTAACCGCAGATGTCAGCGGATGAACGGGGATGCACGCGGATTTCGGCTTACCCTTCGAGGGGTAAACTTGGCCCGGCTGGAGGTAAAACTTGGCGGTGAACGCTTACTTTGTGGCTTTCCCGCTGAGTTTGCATTTCGACGGCGATCGCCTCAAATTCGACTTCCATGCAGCCGTAGGGAATCTCTAACTCGATACTTGCTCGGACGTTTCCCAACCCGTTAGCTTTAAATTCGGTAATCCAGCGCGGCCCGTCGAGAATCAGGTAGGTTTGTCGATCGTACACCCAAACTTTCACATAAATCCGGGGCATTAATTCCGGGAGTTGCACTTGCACTTTTACGGGCCCGCCGGCGAGGATTTCGGCGCGCGGCAATTCCAAAATCGGCATCGGTACTAACTCGTCTTCTGGCAAAACGTAGGGAATCGGGGGAGTTTCTTCTGCTGCGACAGTTGCGGTTTTTTGAGCAACTTGTTTCGGCTGCGGGGGTTCGTCAAAAACGACAAATTCTCTGGCTTCCGGGCTGGTGGATTGGGGGTCGGAAATTGTTTCGCCGGTTTCGGATTGCTGCTGGGTGGCGCTGCTTTCTTCCACAACGGCAATTGCTTCGCTGCTATTGGCGGTGGCTTTTGCAGTGGGCGACAGGGTGGTTGCTTTGAGCCAGTCGGGGGATTCGCCGTTGCTGGCTAAGGAACTCAGTCGCGACCAAAATCGACGTTCGACGTTTAAGGTTTGAAATGCCTGTTTTGTGGGTGCTGGCTGGGTTTCTGGGGCGGTTGTTTCTAATTCGGGGCTGTTTTCGGGTTTTTGGTCGATCGCCCGGATTTCCGCTGTTTGAGTGGGATTTGGGAGGTCTAAAGGCTGGGTTTGTGGGTCGATCGACTCTGCGGCTGTTTGAGGCGAATTGGATATTTCCGAGAGCAATTGCGATCGGTTGCTGTCGGGCAGTTTGTTACCGAATGCTGGCAATTCTAGGCCGCCTGCACTTGGAGTCTGACGGGAATTCAGTTGAGGGGGTAGGAGTTCATTTGTTGGAGATTCGGCGGGGGATGGAGAGTCTAAGGATTTTTCTACTAGCTTGAGAAAGGATAGATTTGTTTGGCTCCGAGGCTGTTTTGAGGCTGTTGGGGAGGGTTCGGCTTGATGCTTTTCTTCGATGAAATTGTCTTTAATTGCCTCTAGAAGATGCTCTAAACGGGCTGTAATTGTGAATAGTTTGGTGGCTAGGGTGACGCCGCCGCTGCTGAGAATTGCTTCTCCTAAAATTAGGCGGCTTTTGCACTCGGTTGGGATGTAGGTAACGCAAGCAAAGATGCAGGGGAGAGCTTGTTCTGGCATCGGCTGCTGGATTTCTGCGAGAATTTGTGAGGTTTGGGGGTCGCGCAGGTAAATTTGCAGTTGTGATGAACCGATGAGTTGTTTGAGTTCTAGCGCTTCCGATTCGGGGATGAGAGTTGCTGTTTTTCTGGTTTTTTGGGGGGTTTGGGGAATGTCAATTTTACCGGAAATGATTAAGGGGCGACCGAGTTGGGTGACGAAGGTTTCTCGATCGAGGATGAGTTCGAGTTTGACCTGCGGTTTAGGTTGGGGGGTTTGGGGAATGGGGAATTGGTAGATTTTGGTCTGCTGCGGTGCTGAATCGGCTGGTGGGAGTTGGGTTGGTGCGGGACGATCGACCGGTGCTGCGATTTGTGGGGCTGCGCGATCGACCGGTGCTGCGATTTTTGGTGCTGCGGCGGAAGTTGCGGGTTCGGTTTGGTCGATCGGTGCTAGGGGTTCGGAGGTTTCCGATTCTGCGGGCAATACTTCCAACTGAACGCCGTACTGCCAAGGTTTTAAGGGTGTTGATTTGGGATCTGGGAAGCAGGAAAGTTCCCACATTCCGGGTTTGAGCCTGGTGTAGGGAATGATCACGACTAATCCTTCGGGGTTGGTGCGGGCCGATCGGCTTTGGACTTTCCGCTGTGGGGCCGCTTCGTTGAAGGAAGTATGGGTGACGCGAATTTCGATGTCGGTGTTGGGGTGCTGAATGCGAGCAACCACGCGGTATTTACCTTCTAGAATTTCCACGTCGGCGGTTTCTAGGGGCAACCAGGCGCGATCGCCTTCTTTCTGTAGCAAAAATTCTAATTTTTTCATCTTTCTTTCCCCTTGAAGACCCCCGCTATGTTGCTGAAAGGTTTGCGGTAGGTGGTTTTTTTGCAGCTACAGGCATTGAATTACTATATGTTGTACAGTTTATCACCTCGATCGGTCAAGAGTTACGTTCAGAAAGATAGGCGATCGAGAAGTCGGCATTTGGCTCGATCGCTAAAATTGTCCTTCTACATCCCGCGATTGATGCAGGACTCTCACAATCTCGACTCTCTCTGGGAGAATTATGTAGAAAATAATCTAAGGTTTGACGGGAAAACTTCTCAATCCTGTGAGGAGTTCATTTCGCTGTCGCCCCATATTCGGAAAATTGGGCAAGCATGGGAAAGCGATCTAGCAATCGCACCATTTGGAGATCGGCGCCAAGTTCGTCCTGCTGTGCCAGATAAATCCATATATCTTCTAAATCTTTTTCCGCTTGCTGGGAAAGGCGATAACGATTCACAGGTACTTACTCCTGTTTTAGGCGTTGTTGTCCGCGTTCTTTGATAGTGAGGAGAAGATTCGGCAGAGAATTGTCATCGTACTCTGTATATTGTCCTGTCTGAAGCTGTCCGGCGCCGATCGCTATTTCCTGCTTAAGAGTTTCTCGATCGGCCTTTGTAGTGTCTGAAGTTTGATTTGGAGTTAGAAGTTTATGGATGAGGATGTGGCGCTCTTCCTCGGTGAGAGCGAGGATAATTTGGGTGAGGGTATCGATGAGTTGAGTGTTGATCGTGGCGGCTTCGGTCATATGCGATCGGAGAATGGTTGCATTAGAGGAGGGATAACGTTATTTTAACTTAGCCATTTTCAATCAGAATTCACCAAGGACTGCCGATAATGCTGAAAGCTGCCCAATAATACGGATGGGATAAATCTTTGCTGTCGAGTTTGGGGATGGACGGGGGCAAGGGAGTTTCGCCTCGGGAACTTCGCAGTTGACCGTTTTCGATCGTCACTTTGCCTGATAGCGCAGCAATTTGTGCTTGCCTGAGAGCTTCAGCTTTAATTATGGGAGTGTCTTTTGCGGTGCTGATTTTTAACTGCTGGTAAAACTCTGTCATCAGGGCGAGAGTCCCCGCATCGCTGACGTACCACAAGCTGGCGAGGGCTGATTTTGCTCCCGATTGCAGTGCTAAGCCGGCAAATCCGAGTTCTGCTTCTTTGTCTCCCAAGGCGGTTCTACAAGCGCTTAATACTAACAGTTCCAGAGGCGGATTGTTCCATTTTAAATCTCTCATTTGATCTAGTCTGAGTTGCGTGTCCCAAAATTGAATGTAGGAGTTATTTGGGGTTCCGGGGCGGAATTCAGCGTGGGTGGCGAGGTGGATGATTCCGTATTTTTGTTGCAGTCGCTGGGATTGCAAGTTAACTAGGGTGAAATCTTCGTTGAGAAAGGATTGACCGGGCCACTGTCGGGCGATCGCGATCAATTCTAACGGGACTGCCGGCAGCGGTTCTTTGTCCGCCATTGCTGAAAAATTTGATGCTCCCATTGCTAGGACTTGGGCGTTTCTGAGGTTGGTGTAATTGCTGTCTATAAATTTGAAGGCGGGGATGCGGGCGAGGCTGTATTTTTGAATCAGAAATTGCTGTCCGTCGTGCATTGCTGCTAGCGGTACGGTTCGCAAACCTTCGCCGACGCAGAACAGCAAGGTTTCAATTCTTGCTGTTTGCAAATCTGTTTCTAGAGGTGCAATTATCCATTTGTAGAGTTGTTGTGCTGGTTCTAGATAGCTGGTGGTGTTGATTTTTACGGGGTTGGTGATTTCGCTGCTGAATTCTTGGACTACTGAGAGCAGTTTCTCTTGTTTGGCTTCCGGGACGCTGCGGAGAATTGGCGGGCGATCGGGCAATATTAAGATTAATTCTAGTTGGTCAGTGCGCGGGATGGCGTAAATTAAAGCTGGTTTTTTCTTTGTTTGAACTGCTAGGCGGGAGAGAGTTTTTGATATTGCTTGGGCGGTTTTTGCACGGGCTGCAAAGTCTTGTTCAAAGTATTTTTGATAGTCTTCTTCCCAGTCTTGTTCGATTTTGGTTACGGCTTCGGTGAGGTTTCCCCGATCGAGCAAATTTCTCATTTCTTGCCCGTTAAGCCCGCCCTCGCCTGTGTTTTGGGCAATTGTAGCGAGGTTCGCGGTGCTCCAGCAGAAAAATATTGCTGTCAAACAGTAAAAAATAGCTTTTTTAATTTTTTTCTGAGTCGCGTGTTTTTGGCGTTGCTGCTGGGATTTGTAGTGCATGGTTTTGGGGCGGTTGAGGGCGCAGTTGGCGGCAGCAGTTGGCAAAAGTTGGGATGTGGCTGGCAATATTTGACTGTGCTGGCGATCGCGGCACGATTATAGCATTCAAGACAAACCGCAAATCTCTGCCCTAGGGCGTGGACACCAACACCCACAGAGTCCCCGCGCCAAGAAATTCGCGATTCATGTAAAGTTTTATAAATTATGCAGAAGTTGTGCATAAAAATCGCCTATTCCGGCTGAGAAAGGAATAGAGGGCTATGCAGGAGGATGTGGCCGCAGCAGCCGATCTCGATCGGAGAAATAGCTGAACTCCGGCGGGCTCCATCCCTGCTTAGACAAAATTTTTCTGAGTATCCTTGGAACAAGAGATGCCTATAGCAATCCTAAATGATTTGCTTGCATTATACGCGAGCTTTCTGGCTCGCACTGCAAGGATTCTGGTCTCGATCGAGAGAGGCGACTGATGCGAGGATTGCTATAGCAGAAACAGGTACTTGTAAACAACAAAAAAAAGCCGTCAATCCTGCCCATAAAAACCAATTTTTCCACCCGATCGTATTCATCTTACAAATAACCAATAACAATTAACAACTGACTAATGACCACAACTTAACAGCTTTGCCAAAACATTTCGCGTTATCTGCTGAGCTCCGGCATTTAAAACTGGCGGCCGCAACTGCGGCGCATTGTAATCGTCCAATCCCCAAGCCCACTGCATCGAACCGGTCGCGAATACTTTCGCCCCCGAATCTGCTGTATAAACCGTCATGTCAGCATACCGAGTGCCGCCGCCGTAAGGGTATGGAGAATGGGCGACGCGAACTATATTTTTCGGGGCATTGCCAAACATTCGATCGACTTCATAACCCAACAGTCCCGGCAATTTTTCGCCATTTTTTAACTCGGTTTTTTCTAGCAGCCAATCGGGGGCGCTTTCATCAATGACAATATCAGAATTAACTTGAAATGTCTCGTACATAACGCCGATTAAAGCATCTTCGGGACTACCGACAGTGCGGTCTCGCCAGCGAGTTGTTACTAAGGAATAAAGTGCTGGATATTTATGATTAGTTGTTCCTATTTGAGCGCGTTCTGGTTTGTCGATGCCGTAGTTTAATTGCCCGCCGACCGCTATTTCTACTGGTGAATTAACCGCGCCAACTTTTTGTTTCAATCCGCCCAGAGGGTCTAAGTCTGCCATTTCTTTATAAGCAACTACAGTTCGGTTTACTTCGTCGGTAATCCGGCTGGGCTCTAGGCGGATCTGCCAATAGCAAATATTGGAACCAAAAAATCCGAGACTGACGCCTTCATCTCTAGCTGCTTCTATATTTTCCCGCATATCTCGCGACCAATATTCGTCGTGACCTACGGACAAAAATGCTTTATGAGACAACAGCAATCGGGAGTTAAAATGCGTGTCGATGTTGGTGGCATAAGTAACATCGTAGCCTTCTTTTTCCAGCCACCTGACCATATTGTATTCCCAACCAGCGCTCGAAGTTCTCCTTTTTGGCTGAAAATTTGTTATAAATTCCCCCGCACCTATGCCGTAACTGGCTTTGCGGTTGGGACTCATGGCATAGGGCCGATTAAAGGAAACTTTGTAGGCTTGTTTTGCGTGACTGTTCCAGCGGTAAAGCGATTTGTAGCCCCAATTGTTGTAGGCTTGATAAGTGGTGACGCTGGATTGAAATAAAATGTCTGATTTGCGATCGTCATCCCGGACTGCAAAGATGATATAACTTTGCTTTCGGGTTCGGCTGGCGGTTAGTTTGGCTAAATAAATGCCGCTTGTCCAGTCATCGGCGCGATCGGGAATTCGCAAAATATACGGGTCTTTCCAATTGCATTCTATCAGTCCCGATGCTTCATCTTCTATCGGCGGAGGCTGTCTGGTTCCCTTGCGAATAATTGGGTCGTTCATCCGCCGCCCGCCGAGTCCGTCATACCATCCGGTGCGGAATATTTCTATGGTATAATTGGGTTCTTTCGTGTTGACAAATAATTTAATTTCGCCGCCGACATTGACGCTGGTCAAAGAGGCGTAACCTTCGATTTCTCGCTTGGTGGCAGGATTTTCTAACTCCCAGTCGGCGGTGCCGGCTTTTTGGTTTTCTCTGGCTGTGGGATTGGTGGCGAGCGCACTTTTTTGGGAATTTGAATAGTCTTGAGAATGTGCTGCGCTGTTATAGAAAAAAGGGGCTGCTAAGCCGATCGAAAAAGCTTTAAGAAACTCTCGGCGCCGCAATTTCCACAATAGTTTAAATGTCACGGTTAATAAGTATAGGGTTTTACAGTTGGATTTCGGTGTAGCGGGCGTAAGAATACTTTACATCAGCCCAAAAAATATCATACCTTAGATAGATTGTGTCGGAGATTACTCTATCAAGTGCGATCGCGAAGCCCTCGAAGAGGATCGCGATCGCGCTGGGGGGATGCGTCTTAGTATTTCTTCACATATCATGCTTTCGGTCTATGATATATGCCTTATGGCGTCCTTGTGTTCAAAGCCCGTTACCGCGTACCGCTGATGAGTCAATCACCCAATTCACCGCTATCCCAACCAGTTTCTCGAAGAACCGCCCTCAAATTCCTCGGAGTCGGTGCCGCCGGCGGGCTGCTGGGCTACTCTCGATTTTCCAAGCCAGAGCCCACCGTTTTTGTGCAAGATTCTATTGACTTGCCGCGAATGCTGAATAACCGCAAAACCGTTGCAGTTGTAGGCGCAGGCTTGGCCGGGCTCGCCTGTGCTTACGAATTGTCCCAGCGGGGTTTCGCCGTAACATTGCTCGACAAATCGCCCCAACTCGGCGGCAAAATTGCTAGTTGGCCGATTCAAGTCGGGAACGAAACTTTTATGATGGAACACGGTTTTCACGGTTTTTTTCCGCAATACTACAACCTCAAAAGTGTGGTTGAAGAACTAGAAATTACCGAGAACTTTGTATCTTTAGAATCCTACGCCGTTGTGTTTCGAGACGGCAAATACAAACCCGAAGTTTTCCGTCCCAACCATTCAGCTTTTCCCTGGAACATAGTTGACTTGGGGATATCTTCTCCCAATCGGCTCAAGTGGGGAATCAATCTTACAAAACCCGCTCACTGGCAAGTGTTTCGGGAAATCGGCGGTTTTCAAACTCAAAAAACTTTCGATCGCCTCGACAATATATCAGTTGCCGACTGGGTAAAAGGTGAATTTCCGCGCGGACTTTATGACTTGTATTTTCTGCCTTTTGCTAAGTCCAGCCTCAACGCTCCCGACGAATTGAGCGCGGGAGAATTAATGCAATTTTTCCACTTTTACTTTTTCGGAAATCCAGAGGGTTTGGCCTTCAGCGGCACGCGGCAAGATATGGGTACGAGTTTGGTGCAGCCTATTGCCAGATCCATTGAAAGCAAAGGTGGCAAAGTATTGACAGATGTTGCAGTCAGTGAGATTCGCTGGGAAAACGGCAAGATTGATTCTTTGACTTACCAGTCGGGAGACGTGCAAAGTAAAATCCCTTTTTGGGTGAAGCGAAACGCGCTGTTAACTGACAGCAACTCTACGGAATATTTCGGCGCAGGGGACAGCGTATTTGCCGCCGCACCGTCGGGTAAAGAGGCAATTTCTCTGAGCTGCACTCACCAAGGCTGCACTGTTCAGAAACAGAACGACGGTCAATTTCACTGTCCTTGTCACGGGGCAGTTTTTGATGCCGAAGGGCGAGTAGTCAGCGGGCCAGCTCAGCGGGATTTGCCTCGATTTAAGGTAGTTGAGAAAAAAGCAGATGAGGTACAGTTGGCCGCAGCGGTTAACCAATCGCAGCCGCAAAATTTGGGAGAAACATTGAAGGCTGATTACTATGTTTTTGCTGCGGATGTTCCGGGGATGCAGCATTTGTTTAGTTTGGCTAGCGGTGAGGTGAATCCGCAGGTGCAGAAGCGGATCGAGAGTTTGAAAATAGCCGATCCGTTTGCGGTGAGCCGTTTTTGGTTCGATCGCGAATTTCCCTGGGAACACAGCAATTTCAGTTCGCTTTCCGGCTACAAACTGACTGACAGCATCACGCTTTACCACCGAATTCAGGATCAGTTCATCGAGTGGAATCAGAAAACTGGCGGTAGTGTTGTGGAACTGCACGCTTATTGTTACAAGGAGAAGGAATTTCCGAATCAGGAAGTTTTGCTCGCTACTTTTGAGCAAGAATTGTACGAAATTGTGCCGGAATTAAAAGAGGCAAATATGCTGCACCGGGAATTGGTAAATCAAAAGAATTTCTCGGGATATCCGCCCGGTAGTTATGCGGAACGCCCGGAGACTTGCTGCGCTGTACCCAATCTTTTGTTTGCCGGAGATTGGGTGAAAATGCCGTTTCCTTGCGGTTTAATGGAAAGGGCAGTGAGTAGCGGTTTGTTGGCCGCTAATGCTATTTTATATCAGGAGGGTTTGCAGAGGCGATCGCTCTTGACGGTGAATCCCGAAGGCGTCTTAAAAATCTAAGGTTTGCAGCGGGGCGGGTTTTATCAATCGTCAATTATTGGCTGCTATTCTCGGTGAAACCCGGCCCCAGCCATACCATTTGAGATTTGAGATTTGAGATTTGAGATTTGAAGAATTGGGAATGACCGAAAGCATCCAGGATACAAGCCCCCGGATTCATCCGTGGAGAAATCAAAAACGTGTATCCGATAAGCAAGCCCCCGAATTTATCCGTGGGGTCAATGCTTCAATCTAAAATCTAAAATCTAAAATCTAAAATCGATTGACCCGCCCCAAAATGGATACCGTGCCACGTACTCCTGTCGTGGAGAGATAAAAATTTGCTATCCTACTTCAACCTCCCAGATTCATTTCTGGAGTAAATCTAAAATCTAAAATCTAAAATCTAAAATCGACTGACTGATTCAATAAGGGTTTGGAGGCTTCCTACAGTTGCATTCTTTTTTTAAGATAAGTTATGGTTTGTGGGTGTGGTTTCGCTGAGAAGAAAAGGCAGAGCTTGGAAAAAAAAATATCTGCGTTGAGCTGGGTGCATCTGCAGTTAAAATATTCAATGAGTATAAAGCAATAATAGATGCTGAACAGTAACTGCAAAATTCGCAATAAATCTGTAATGTTTGATGCTTTTGCAACAGAATACGATTTCGCCGCCACTTTGCAAAGCCAGAATGATTTCTTTATTAAAAACCTATCGGCCAGCAAAGGTGCAGCATTAGATATTGGCTGCGGTTCGGGAATTCTTGCTTTTGAATTAGCCCAGTATTACGATCGTGTAGTCGCCGTAGATTTTTCAGCAAAAATGCTGGCGATCGCCCGTCAAAAACGCTCAGCCCCCAATATCGAATACATCCAAATGGATGCCAGTCAATTAGTGTTAGAACGCAAATTTGATTTAATAGTTAGTGCGGCAACTTTTCACCACTTGCCCAACCTCCCCGCCGCCCTCTCAGTAATTAAACAATTGTTAAATCGGCACGGAAAAATCGTCTTTTTAGATAATATATCGGAAGTCGAAAGACCTGCTACGATAGGCTACATAGTAGGTGCAGCGAGAGATTTTCTTCCCGACTGTTCTACCTACGGATTTCGCACTGCTTCAAGATTATTGAGATTTAGACTGTCGCCAAGCTGGTTGAAACATTTAGCTAGCGACAGGTATTTGTCAGAAAGGCAATTTAAAACGATTTACGGTCGTTGCTTTCCCGGCTGTTATTTTGTAAAATTGGGTTGTTTTATGGGCGTAATCTGGGAACATTTGTAATGCAAAACAACGCGATACAATCGGTAGCTGCAAGGGGACAAAAAACTCACATCCGCCAGTTGGGAATTAATTTCGATCGGTGGTATGCGATCGCCCGCAGCACCGAGGTGCAAACTCACCCCGTCGCTGCAAAAATCTGGAATCGGGCGATCGTACTTTTCCGCGACAGTGCAGGAAAAATCAACGCTTTAGAAGATAGATGTCCGCACCGACAAGTTAAACTCAGCCACGGTAAAATCAAAGGCGATTTAATCGAATGTGCTTACCACGGATGGCGGCTAAATGCAAGCGGAGAATGCGCCGAAGTCGATTATTTAGCAGAAAATCAAAAGCTACCTAACTGCAAAATTCGCTCCTATCCAGTCAAAGAACAAAACGGTTTTATCTGGCTGTTTCCCGGCGACGAAACGCAAGCCGAAAAAATAGATTTATTGGATTTGCCAGAGTGGGAACATCTCAATTATATTGCCACAGTTTCAGTCATCGACTGTCAGGCACACTATTCATTTTTAATTGAAAATTTGATGGATATGTACCACGGTCACTTGCACGATGATTGGCAAGCTTGGGCAAATCCGGTGTTAGATACTTTAGAAGAAGATAAGCATCAAGTAACTGCTCGCTATCAGGCACAAAGTTATTACAAAATAGATAAAATTTGGTCAATTTCTCAGTTGTTTTTTAAATCTCTGCGCCGACTGCACCCGGAACCGCTGGAGGTGAGTTACGTTTACCCGCACTGGGTTTCAACTTTGGGGAGCGATTTTAAGATTTACTGCTTGGTTTGTCCGGTGAGCGAGACAGCAACTCGCGCTTATTTAATTCATTTTACCTCATTAAATGCGTTTTGGCGGCTGCACAAATTGCCTGTTTGGTTTCGCAGATTTATTAAAGATAGTTTGTTCGGTGCTGCTCAAAAGTTATTAGATGGTTTGGTGCGGCAGGATGTGTTAATGATTGAAGAAGAACAGCAGGCTTTTTTGCATAATTCAGAAAGAAAAAGTTATGAATTAAATCGGGCTTTAGCCAGCGTGCAAGAGTTGATCAGAAGTCAGGCAGAAAATGGATAATTCAGAATCAGATTAAAACCTGCGGCGGGACGAATGAACCAGCCTGCACAGGCTAAGTTGAGAGTTCGCCTTTCCAAGCTTTAGCATGGTATTATAGCAACAGGAAAAATTGACTTTCGGGAAGCAATTACCAATCACACCTAACACAGGACTCCAGCATGAACCGTGTCAGCATCAAGGGTGAACAACATCCGATAAAAAAAATCTTTAGCGATGACTTTATGTTTACCATTCCCCTCTACCAGCGTCCCTATGCTTGGACAAAGGAGGAAGCTGGGGAACTGCTGGAAGACCTGCTAGCATTCTTGGGAGATGGTAACGAGACGATTGATGAACTCAACCCGTACTTTCTCGGCAGCATTGTTTTGATTAAATCGGAGCAGCCAGCCGCTGAAATTGTAGATGGTCAGCAACGTCTAACGACTCTCACCATACTACTAGCTGCTCTCAGGGCATCATTGCCAACAGAACACGCCAATGACTTGACCACTTATCTATACCAAAAAGGCAGCTTAATCGCGAATATCTCTAATCGTTACCGTCTGACTTTGCGCGAGCGAGACGCAGAATTTTTTAAGGAATATATTCAAAATGAAGGTGGTATTTACAAGCTCAAAGAATTCAACAGTGCTGAGCTGATGGATAGTCAGAAGCTTATTAAAGAAAATGCACATTTATTCTTGCAACGTTTGCAGACTATCGCCGAATCCCACCGTATACGTCTTGCCCAGTTCATCATTACCCAGTGCTTCTTAGTAGTGGTTTCTACGCCTGACTTTGACTCGGCGTATCGGATATTTTCTGTGTTGAACAACAGGGGATTGGATCTCTCCATAACTGATATCTTGAAAGCGGACATTATCGGAAAAATACCCGAAAGCCAACAAGAAAAATATACTAAAAAGTGGGAAGATACCGAGGAGAATCTGGGACGCGAGTTATTCAAAGATTTGTTTTCTCATATTCGCATGATTAAGGAAAAGAAAAAAATTAGCAAGAGTATCCTTAAAGAGTTTCAGGAAAACATCAATCCTGCGGCTGGGCCTCAGCAATTCATTGATGAAATTTTAGCTCCTTATGCTAAGGCTTTTTCGGAAATTCACAACTCAACCTATGAAAGCGAGGCGCGTGCAGAGGAAATTAATCAACTATTTAAATGGTTAAACAAAATTGATAATTTTGACTGGATACCACCTGCCATTCTCTACCTATCTCGCAACCGTAATAAGCCCGATAATTTGGTGCGTTTCTTTATAGCTTTAGACCGCCTTGCCGCAGGTTTAATGATTGTCCGCGCTAATATCAATGAGCGCATTGAACGTTACAGCAGATTGCTTACTGCTATTGAGCAAGAGGAAGATTTATTCAATTCCAATTCACCGCTCCAGTTTACTCCTGAAGAGTCAAACAATATCCTTAGAGTCCTCGATAGTGACCTTTACCTAATTCAAAAAATTCGTCTTTATGTTTTGCTGCGCTTAGATGCTGCTCTGTCAGAAGGTGAAGCATCTTACAACTTCTCCAACATTACTGTCGAGCACGTACTTCCCCAGAATCCAGGTGCTAATAGTGAGTGGGTGAAGTGGTTTCCTAGTCAGGAAGAACGCGATCAATATGTGCATCGTCTTGGCAACTTAGTTTTACTATCTCGTGCGAAAAACAATCGGGCACAAAATTATGATTTTGATGTGAAAAAACAGAAGTATTTCACAACTAAAACAGGTGTTTCACCCTTTGCACTTACTACCCAAGTGCTGCGGGAACAGGAATGGACGCCAGAAGTAATCGCTCGACGGCAGAAAGAGCTGATTAATGTTCTCAAAAATCTTTGGCGCTTAGAGGATAATTGAATTTGATATCAAATCGCTCTTATCTGTCAATCAGCACAAAACCATTTGCGTCCATCTGCGGTAAAAAAATCTAAATTCCGCCAGCACAAACTTTACTTTTTAGGACGCTGCTGCTGGTAAACTTTGACAACTTTCTCCGCAAAAGTAGCAGTTGCGCCACTTTTGCAAGCTGCGGAGTCCCCTGTCATCCACCAGCAAGCGGCGCGGCGTACAGCGGTTAATTCATTGTTGCTGCTAGCTTTGTATTCGTCGCGCAGCAAATCGCGCACGATACAGGTAACAATTGATTTGGCTTTTGTGGCGTCGGCCTCAAATTGTTGCGGTGTTAAATCTTGTTTGGTACAGAATTTTGCCCAGCGGGAAATATTGTTCGGTAAAACTTGCCACTGACTGTACATTCCGTCATTTGCGGTTTGTGGCGGCGCGGCTTGTCGCAGCGCTTCTACGAGGGCAGTAATTTGCGCGTCCGTGACTGGTTGCGCTGCGGCTGGAAGTGCTTGCAATCCGAGGCTAATTATCAGGCTGCCGAATAGTAGATTGGTTTTTGCGATCGATCTTAAATTCATTCACAATGCCCTGTTTGATTTAAACTTTGTTCCTCAAACAAGGTTTACTATTTTGTCGCTCGAATGCCTCTGTCTTAAGTATGATTTGCTTGTTGAATGGACTGTCGATCGCACTTACTAGAGAAATTGTTAATCAAGTACGATAAAATCATGGAAGTAAAACCCAGGGAAATTCGCAACTACCTGAAAGCCGATGGGACAAATCCTTTTGAAGATTGGTATAACTCGCTCCGGGATACCACAGGCAAAAACAGGATTCGGTTAAGGCTTAAGCGAGTCATGACTGGTAATCTAGGAGATTGTAAGTCCGTCGGAGAAGGAGTTTTTGAACTCAAAATTGACTTTGGCCCTGGATATCGGCTTTACTTTGGACAAGTCGGGCTGACAATTGTACTTCTGCTAATAGGTGGAGATAAGAGAAAGGAAAGAGCGAGATATTGGCAAAGCTATTCAATATTGGAGAGACTATGAAAGACGAGAAAGCACCAACGAGTAGGAGTTGCCAAGAATTTCTGCTAGAATCTCTGAGAAATGCCCAAGAAGCAGCAGGTTATATCGAGGTGACATTGACAGAAGCAAGCGATGAACCTAAATTGCTCCAAATGGTACTCAAAGATGTTGTAGATTCTCGGCTAAAGTTCAACAATTTATCAGAGTCAGCTCAACTTCAATGGGAAAAGCTTGACAAGATGCTTTCAGAAAGTGCAGGTTCGGAAATTTTCTGCTTTGTAGCACTGCTCGAAGCGTTAGGATTTAAACTAGGAATTCATATGGCTGATATTGAGTTGTCTGCTGAATGTACTACCGATCGCCCTACGATAGAAATTGCCGATCGACTGCGATAAAATTATGGAAGTACAACGAGAGAGAAATTACAAGTTACGGTACATCAGATGGCAAATTTCCTTTCGACGAATGGCTTGATTCCGTCCGCGATCGGAATGTCAGAGTTAGAATCAAGTCTAGGCTTGACCGAGTTCAACAAGGCAATCTCGGAGATATCAAGTCAGTAGGAGAAGGAGTTTTTGAACTCAGAATTAATTATGGCCCGGGCTACCGCGTCTACTTCGGACAAGTTGGGTTGACAGTGGTGGTCATCCTGGTAGCCGGAGATAAAAGCACTCAAGAACAAGATATTCGACAAGCCATAGCATACTGGAAAGATTATGAAAGACGTGAAAGCACCGACAAGTCATAGCTACCGCGAGTACCTAATTGAATCTCTCAAAGAGGCTGAAGAAGCTGCTGGTTACATCGGGGCTATTTTGGAAGAAAAAGACCCTGAACCCGCACTTTTGAGAAATGCCATCAGAAATGTGATTGAGGCTAAAATCAGGATGAATGCTCTTTCGGAGTCAGCAAAAGAACATCACGAAAAACTCGATAAGATGCTGACTGAAAGCGGCGGTTCGGAAATTTATAGCTTTGTAGAATTGCTCGAAGCGTTAGGATTTAAACTAGAAATTACTGTCGCAGATATTGAGTTGTCGGCTGACTCGGAATCAACGGAGATTGGGGAATCAGAATTATCGCCCGAACCAGTTAATGCAAGTTAAGAAGTAAATCGCGCCCTCATATCAATTCCGGCTGCACTCCTTATGATATAGAGGAAACGGCTTGGCCTTAGTCCCTACAATTGATCGTGGTAGGGACTAAGGCCAAGCCGTTTCCTCCGTTTATATTATTCCGATGCTAACGGAATTGATATCACCCTTCCCTCACAAAATCAAACAAGCGATGAGCCATTTCTAGTTTGCTGCAAGGTGCAATTTCTAGTTGCTTGCCGGCGGCATTAATTAATATTGCTTGATTGGTATTGCTGCCGAAACCTGCACCTATTTTGTCGATCGGGTTTGCGGCAATTACATCCAATTTCTTCGATCGCAATTTCTCCAAAGCCGGCTTGACAATATCCCCAGTTTGTGCTGCAAACCCGACGAGTTTTTGGTGCGGCTGTT
Source organism: Microcoleus sp. N3A4 (assembly GCF_036701805.1). Classification (NCBI taxonomy): domain Bacteria; kingdom Bacillati; phylum Cyanobacteriota; class Cyanophyceae; order Oscillatoriales; family Microcoleaceae; genus Microcoleus; species Microcoleus sp. N3A4. The sequence continues at coordinate 37,226 of NZ_JAUBRJ010000013.1, read as the reverse complement.
TCAATCTTCCCAACTCTGCCACAATATCCGCTACCGGTGCTAGCGGTAAAGAATTGGGGAGCGATCGCTTTGGTAATTTCTCACTGCTGTAATCAGCCGGTTTCACATCCGCCACCGCCGCCGCCATCAGCGTCAAATCCGCATCGTGAAAGCATTCCAGCATCGCCTGCCGCATTTCTTGTGCACTCGTAACTGCGATCGCCCGCACGCCTGACAGAGGTAATTCGCCAGTGATACTATGTACCAGCGTCACCGTCGCGCCGCGGTGCTGTGCAGCTTGCGCCAAAGCTACGCCCATTTTACCCGTCGAAGGATTGCCGATAAACCGCACCGGATCGAGGTGTTCCCGCGTTCCTCCCGCGCTGATTAACACCCGTTTTCCCGCTAAATCTCGATCGCCCTTCGCATACAACAGCGATTCAATATGAGGCAAAATCTCATAAGGTTCTGCCATCCGGCCGACACCCGCGCGATCGCACGCCAGCATTCCCGCCCCCGGATTCGCAGCATGATAGCGCCGATAAGTCAAAACTTCCCGCCAATTCCGCTGCACCGCCGGCTGTTCCCACATATCCGTATTCATCGCCGGTGCCAGCAAAATTGGGCAAGTAGAAGCTAAGACAGTATTAGTCAGCAAATTATCAGCAAAACCCCCCGCCAACTTAGCCAAAGTATTAGCTGTCAAAGGAGCGATCGCAAAAACTTCCGCCCATTCTCCCAGTTGAATGTGCAGGGGGCGGCCGTGACTTGCTTGCCAAAAATCTTTGTCCGTAAAAGCAGGATGGCGGCAAAGAGTAGCAAAAGTCAAAGGCGTTACAAACTCCCCGGCCGCATCAGTAAGAATAGCTTTAACTTCAGCTCCAGCTTTCGCTAAAGTTGAAACTACTTCGCAAACTTTGTAAGCCGCAATCCCGCCGCTAACGCCGATTAAAATTCGTCTGCCTTTCATGTCATATTAAATCCGGTAACATCGGAATTGTACTATAGTCCCGCTCGCTAAAAAGATATAAGCAAGCGAGCGAGACGCTCGCACTGCACTCCGAAAATTATTATGCCGATAGAAACGGAAACGATGTCATTTTCTCATCAGGACTTGCACAAATACTTTCATCAACCTGTTTTTTTTACCAATATCTATCGGGCATCACGCCGTATTTTTGTCAAAAACCCGATCGATGAGCCGGTCATTTGTGCATAAAAAAGAATCAAGAAAGAAATTAAGATGAAAATAGACAAAAATCCATAACTCATCTGTTCAATTCACAACAAAATATGCTGTTAACTTCTTCCTCAATTCCGTCGAAATTTTTGAGCTAGATTTTTTAGACTATGCTTCGTCGTAGGCTTCCATATCCAGAAGGTGGAGATAAGGTTCGACCAACTCCGGCCGCTGAAAGGCAAGCGATCGCAACAAATGCCAATCATTCAATCCCTCAAAAGGATCTGTATAATCGTCAACTTCCAAACGGACAGCCAATTCTGCCACGTCCTGAGAAGTAAGTACAGCAATATCGCGCGATGCTTTGGTTAAAGTTTTCATTTTTTTCCCCTGCCCGAGACTTCCGCCATACTATATCCTAAGCCTTTAATCAGATTTCGACACAGTTTCAACAACAAAACTTCGCATTACATCTATAACTTCGGGCAGAATCTCGTGTCCCATGATAAATTCTCGATACTGCACCGCAGTTCCCCAAGCAGTCAAACTGTCGCGCGATCGCACAGCAGCACTAACGGGCACAATAGTATCTTGAGTACCGTGCACGATTAAAACAGGCGGCAAAGCACTCCCAGCAACGGTTGAAATCGAGGAGTGCAAATAACCGCTCAGACAAATTAAACCGGCTACGGGCAAAGTCAATCCCACATCCAGAGTCATCGCTCCACCTTGAGAAAAACCGCCTAAAATCGTGCGAGACAAAGGCACACCCGTGCTGTTTTCCAAAGACAGCAAAAATTCTCTCAGCAATTGCCGGCTTTCTACCAATCCTGGAGCGTCTTCGCTTTGAAGGTCATACCACGCTTTGCCGCCCATTACTTGGGGATGGGGAAACGGGGCGTCGGGAAACACAAACTGATAATCCGGCAAATTGAAAGCCGGTGCTAAGGAAGTCAAATCGCGAGCATTAGCACCCCATCCGTGCAAAGCGACAATCAAAGCGACAGGTTTGCGATCGGTTTTTGGCGGAATGCTAATAAATTGTAAAGACATCGTAATTAGTAATTGGTAATCTGGCCTTGCGAAAATTATAAATTGTTGCGACGGGTAAAACCCCAGATATTTGTTTTGGGCGAGATTTGACTTGACGAAATTAAGACGCGCTTGCCAATAATTCCAACTGTTAACAGTTAACTGTAGGGTGCGCCTCTGGCACCTCATATCAAATCCGGTGCCAGAGGAATTAATATTACCCACAGTCAGGAAACGGCACTGCCGTGTCCCTACAATTAATCGGGGGATAGTTACATCCCAGGGGAGAGCGTGATTATTTTGGGGTAGTCAGGACACGGCCGTGCCGTGTCCCTACAATTAATCGGGTGATAGTTAAATCCCAAGGGAGAGCTCGATATGGGGCGCAAGAAACGGCAATGCCGTGTCCGACCTTGCTTACAAAACAGTCCCTATTTCCTTCAAATAAACCCGTATAAACGGTTCCCCATCCCCCAGAGTATACTGTTCGATCAACCCCTGGTGACGAACAGAAATATTACTTCCTTCCTTCACCACAACAGTATCATCATCAGTGCTTTCTCGAACCAAAATCATCTCAGTTTCCCCCGGATTGTCCAGCACCACCATATTGCTGCCCCGATAAAACATTCCCTCAGCTTCCAAAATATCTTCGGGATATTCAGCAATTAACAAATCGAGCTTGGGATTCCGCAGCAAAGTTTGCACGTTAAGATTGTAATTCTTATTCAAAACTTTTTCTGAACGGTTGACAAAAAGTCCAGCGCGACAAACAGCACCGATTGTCCAATCGGGATGCTGCAACAGAATGTGGTCGATTGTTTCTTGCAAGTCCTGCACCGAAATTCGGTTGAAAGTAATAATCGGAATTCTGGCTGATTTTCCCGATTCAAAGAAAGTTTCGATAATATGCGAAGGCACATCAACACCTTCGCCGACAGCCGGGTTGAGGTGCATAAAAATTCCCGGCGCGGCATTGATTTCGAGAATCCCAAAATTGCCTGTTTTCCAAGATTTTGCCAGAGTTTCTGTTACCACATCAACCCCCAAACAAGTTAACCGAAAATGTAGGGCGATATCTTGAGCCAAAACAATGTTATCCGGGTGAATAGTCTGGGTAGCGTCGATGCTGACGCCGCCTGCGGAAAGATTGGCGACTTTGCGTAAAGACACAGTGCGATCGCCCTCTAGGACACTATCCAATGACAGCTCTTGTTCTTCCAGATACATTTCCATCGCTTCGTCGGACTGAATTTTGCTCAGGGCCGAAGTTGGCGTATCCAAACGTTCTGGTTTGCGGTTTTCACGGCGGATCAATTCGCGAATTGTTGATTCGCCGTCCCCTGTTACCGAAGCGGGTAGGCGTTCAGTTGCAGAAACAAATTTGCCATCAACGCACAACAACCTAAAATCCGATCCTTTGATGCTGTTTTCCACAATTATTCGCACCGATGCTGTTTCGGGAATTGCTTTAACAGCTCTTTTAAAAGCGGCCTGCAATTCCTCAGCATCTCGAACATCTGCTGTGACGCCTATTCCTTTATGACCGACTACTGGTTTGATAGCAACAGGGTAGCCAATGTCTCTAGCAACTGCCAGAGCTCCGTTTTCTGTAGAGACGATATCGCCTTTGGGAACAGGAAATCCTAATGTAGCGAGAAAAGCTTTACAATCGTCTTTGCGCGTGGTAAAATCTGAGTCTAAATGGCTGTCAGAATCAAAAGTAGTTGCAGAGCCGCGCACGAGTTTTTTGCCGTAACCGTATTGCATCAATCCTTCATCCCACAAATAAAATGCGGGAATGCCTTTTTGGGATGCCGATCGCATTAACGAATAAACTGTCGGGCCGCCGTAAACTGACTGCCGGAACATATTTTGCAGTGCGCCCATTTGTGCTTCCAAGGGGAAGTCTTGATTTTGATTGATGGCTTCAAACCAATCCCACACAGCGTAAACTACTGCTCGGGCGCTGCGGGCGTGAAGTGCTTCTATGCTGATTCTGTTAAACTGAGAAAACGGCTGGACATTCCAGTGCTGGAAATGCAAACCCATGTCGAGTTTTGCTACTTCTGAGGCGGTACGGCCGAACAGTTGGGCGTGGTTTGAGAAAGTTTCCTGCAGCAGTTGCGGGTAGCGATCGCCGATAATTTCATGGTAATGTGCGATCGGCAAAGGTTCCCTCGCGCCCGTCATCGCTAAATCGAAAACTAAAGCCGCTGTGTCTAAATGAGGGTTTGGCCCGATATAGTGTTTGAAGTTAAAAACATCAAATATATCGGTTTTTCGAGCATTGACGCGGGATATTTCGGTGCTTTTTTCTTGCAGCATTTTCTAACCTCCTTTGAGCTAACTTTTTACAGTAACTTTCTAGTCTGTGCATGGGATACTACCTGCAGGCATAGATATTGCAGCAGTGAGACCAATACTCCGAGCAACTCTGCCTTCAGCATAGCGGGAGAGGAGGAGTGGGAGAGTGGGAGAGTGGGGGAATGGGGATAGGGGGAGAGTGGGAAAATATTCCTTCTTCCTTCAACATCTGACTGAGCAGTGATGACTCAGCACTTATGACTAATGACTGCTTTCTTCCCAGTTCACAAAAAAAACCTATAACTTTTGAGAGGTGCAGCGCCCGCTTAAATTGTTTATGACTGTGAAAGAGAATTTAAGAGGCAGCAAATATGAAGATAGCACAAACTGCTCTCAGGGATAAAGTTCACCACTTAGCTGAGGAAGCATTTCACCGCAAGCTGATTTCTGGCTACGGCGACGGTCAAAACAGCAACGAATATCAGATTGTCTGGAACGGTAAACCCAGACACCTACCTTTAGAACGGGCGCGTACAGTATTGAGCAATTTGATCGAGCGATCGCACTAACGGGCGATCGGACTAATTTAGGACTTACGCTCGTAAACCCGGCTTCTACGAGCAATAAGAGGTTTATGAGGGAAGTATCCAGTCAGAAACCGAGTTTATGACCCGCGCGCGTAAGTCCTGTAATTTAACTCATTTTTTGACCCCTCCTATATTTTGTTAGGGGGGTAGGTTTTTTTTAGGAAAAACATCCTTACAGCCCGGGGATCGAGCAAACAAACCCCAGAACCCTTGAGTTTTGTGCGTCCAGGCATCATCAAGTTCCGAGATTTTTGTGTATCTATCTATACCTTTTGGCAGTTTTCAGAAAAAAGAATTTTGTGTTTTAGTGAAATTTAATAAATTAAAAGTGGAGATAATATGGCGAGCAACGAAAGTCAGGGGAAGTTGCTAATTATTGGCGGTGCGGAAGACAAAGAGGGGGACTGCAAGATTCTGCGGGAATTCTTGCGGTGCGCCGGAGGCACTAAAGCCCACATTGCGATCATGACGGCTGCGACCAGCTTGCCGGGAGAAGTAGGAGATAATTACATCCGAGTGTTTGAGCGACTCGGCGCTGAAGATGTGCGAGTTGTTGACACCCAGAGACCCGAAGATGCCAACAATCCAGATTATTTAGAAGCAATACAGCAAGCTACTGGCATATTCTTTACCGGCGGAGAGCAAGCGCGGATTATTAACTGCTTGAAAGACACCGTACTCGACGTAGCTATGCACAAACGCTACTCGGAAGGGATTATCATTGGCGGCACCAGTGCCGGCGCGGCGATGATGCCAGACATGATGATTATTGAAGGAGACTCGGAGACAAATCCCCGCGTTGAGGTGGTAGCAATGGGCCCGGGAATGGGTTTTCTTCCCGGAGTTGTCATCGACCAGCATTTCGCCCAGCGAGGTCGTCTGGGACGCTTAGTTACCGCACTCTTGCTGCAACCGGCCGTGTTGGGATTTGGTATTGACGAAAATACAGCTATTTTAGTCAGCGGTGACGAGTTGGAAGTCATTGGCGAAAGCGCTGTAACAATCATCGACGAGTCGGAAAAACTCCACGACAATATAGATGGACGGTTGAAGGATGAGGGTTTGGCGATTTGCGGCGCCAAGTTGCACATACTCCCCCACGGATACCGGTTTAACTTGAAAACTCACCAGCCGGTGTTCGATAACTTAACAACTACAGCAGAAAGGGAAACGGCGATCGCCTAATTTACTTGCAAGGCTGCTAAAGTAAATGTCAAAATTATGTAGGTGTGCACTGTGCACCTTACCGCTTCAACGAAGTATACGGGTTTTTAAACCCCGATACTTTGTTGAGAACTAATAAAAAGAAGAGGTAAACTCCTCTTCTTTTATTCCTGCGGTTTCTGGTTTTTTAAGCACTTTTCTGTTGGTCAAAATACGACTGCTGCCCTTCTTCAGTCGAAATTAAATTCCACCCTTGAGTTTTCAGCTTCTGAAATGTTGCCCATCCCTTAGAACCGTCGGGTTCCCGGTAGTCGGATGCAGCGAACTGCGGAAAAGCTGTGTAAGGCCGCCACGCTTGACGGGCTTCGGTTCGCAAGTGCAATATCTTTTCTCCATTGCCTCCGAGTCTGGGCAACCAGCACATTTGTTTTAGCATTTTTAACACTCCAGAGTTGTACAGTAACGGTAATTTGCCAACATCCCAAATTAAACTTTTAGAACCCTAGAGCCGCTGCTCGGAATATCTAACGGGTAACAGGGACGGATAAGATTTTCACCGATTACCAATTACTGATGTAGCAGCAGTCGTTAAAGCTGAGGTGGATTCTGCAAAGTTTGCGAGTCAAAAACTAGAAAACAAGTGCTGCCAAGACATAAGCAAAAATAATCATTGCTATTCTCGGCTCAAACTTGACTTAAAGTCGATCGCGCGAAAATCCAGTTGAATAAAGGATTCATTTTTCTGGTTTCCCTTGCCTTATAATTACAAGCTCATCCTCGCCGTTTCCGCCTAAAATGTCATCTTTCTACGGTATTAGCTCTGTTAGCTAAAAAATGTTCCTTTAGTTACAAATCTTAAATATTCGCCGCGATTTATCTAGTTATCAAAAGTTAAATTACTTTTCATAAACAGCGCTTAATAATTTTTAGTTACTTTAACTACATTTTAGATTTAAATCTGGCCTCCGAGTGCTTAGGGGCGCATCTTACTAAATCCTCCGGGTGCGCCCATAAACACCTTACAATATAAGAGTTTCAGGTTTAACTCTTCAGAACGATGGCGACTGATTTGCAAAATTGTCAAAATGAATACTAATCACAGTTATAAGTTTTGCAAATAAGGTATTCATGGCCGCTGCAATTGAATTCAAACTCTTCGCTCCCAACAACAAAGCAGCTACATTGCTCGGCTCATTTTCCAAATGGGATGAAATTGCCTTAGAAAAAGATGACAAAGGTTATTTCCGCACTAAAATTCAGTTAGAAGACGGTATTTATCAATACAAATTCCGAGTTCAGTCGCAAAGTCCCTGTTTTGAGCTGGACGAATGGGTAGAAGTCAACGATCCCTACGCGACTGAAATTGACCGCACTACTAATACAAGTACAATTCGCATCAAAGCCGGGGAATGAATTATTGATAGCTATGTTTGGCAGCACGACGACAAAAAACTCCCCGAAAAAGAAGAATTAGTTATTTACGAACTGCACGTTGCTGATTTTTCCGGGCCAGATGGTTCCGACAGTGGCGGTAAATTCCAGCAGGCGATCGAGAAATTAGATTATCTGTGCGATTTGGGGATAAATGCGATCGAACTAATGCCAGTTAATGAATATCCTGGGGATTATAGTTCAATACGGTTCAGTTAATGTTTTATAACATAGCAGAACACATTCCCGAACTTCCCGAACTCGTGGCAGCAGACGGGCCGATGGACGGGTGCTGGCACGAAAGTTTTCGCATTTTTGCCAGATAAAATCTCGCAGGGAATACTTTCGATATCGAAAAGCTCAAGCAAGTTCCGATCGTAGAAATTGGGGAAGAAGGCTTTAAGTTTGATTTGCCGGAATGGTCAGTGCAGGTATTTGTTTGAAAGCCGGAGAATTTATGTCTACAGGCAGATGATCTGCGAAGTTGTACAACATTAAATTGTATTTACGAGTGGCGCACCCAACTCAAGAAACCGGGTTTTTCTACCCTGGTGGATGGCTGGAACGATACTTTTTTGTAGAAAAATCCGGTTTTTGCGTCCCAGAGTGCGATGGTAATTCCTGGTATTGAGAATAACAATTGCACGGCGACGTGCCACCTGTCAATTAACACGTCAATTAACACAAACTTTGTGGGAGGACAAACTCTATGGGCTGGCTAAAAAGACTGTTTGGTTTAGAAAAACTTGAAAATCAAGAAAATGTTGAAGCTCCCGCTTACCAAGCACCTGCTGCTCAATCTCAAGCTCAAGCTCAACCTGCTGGGAGCACTCAGACAATCCCGCCGGAACGCCTGGGATTGAATGGAGAATACGATCAAAGCGGTTTAGCTAAACGGGTGGCTCAGGCTTTCGATGCAAATCCAGATGTTGCGGATATTGAGACTGTTTATGTGGCTCAACATGGCACTACGGTGGTTCTCAAAGGTACTGTTCCCAGTCAGGAAGTTGTCACCAAGTTGGTGACAATTGCTAAAGGTGTGAAGGGGGCAACTGGGGTGGAAACCGATCAAGTTACTGTCGGCTAGCGCGACGGTTGTTGATAACTGAGATGTTGCACCATTCTCAAGAATAGGCTTTCGGGCCTGTGAAGCGAAGAATGAATTTCTTGTGGGTGGGCAGGAGAACCCGCCCATAAAATCCTTATTTAGAATGGTGCAAAATGTGAGTTATAACGGTTAACAGTTAGCGGTTAACCGTTATAGCAACCGCCCTGACGGTGATGACGTTGTTAATTGCTGAAACCTGAGCTCTGATATTGCTTCTGACCGAAAGCATCCAGGATACAAGCCCCCGGATTCATCCGTGGAATCAATCCAAAATCTAAAATCTAAAATCCTCAAGCCCCCGAATTTATCTCGCGCAAGTCAATCCAAAATCTAAAATCTAAAATCTAAAATCGAATGACTTCTTCCATCTGTTATATCCGTTGCCGAACTTCCTTCTTCTATAACTGTTTTTTTGACTTATCTTGCTCTACATAAAAAATATGACCTGGGAAACCTTAGAACCTACTCGCGGAAAATTAGAACGGAGTCTGGCGCAGGGTATTCAAGCTTTGTACCGCTCTCTTCTCGGACACCAAACGAGTCAGGCGCTCTGCAATCTTTTGGATAACAAATTGATAATTGTTATCGAAAATGGGCTTACTCAACCCGAAAAACTGCTGGCTCAGAACGGTCAGGAAGATTTGGCTTTGCAGGTGCGGACACAATTAGAATCAGCTCTCGAATTGCCCCTGAAAGAATTAATCCAAAAAATCTTGGGCGTGGGAGTCACTGATTTGCTCAGCGATGCGACTTTGGAGACTGGCCGCACGGGAACGATCGCAATTTTGGAGTATCCACCTAAATTTCGCGATTCTAGTTCTAACTCTAAAACTCAACCAAAAACGGCTGAGAGTTGAGGTGGTGGCTGATAATAGTTTCTAAATCTTTGATATTAAAAGGTTTGGAAAGGTATGCAACGCAGCCGGCGTTCAGAATCCGATCGCGGTCTTCTGCTTTTGCTAGTGCTGTGATAGCAACAATCGGAATATGTCTGATATCGGGGTTTTGTTGGATGCGCTTTACTAATTCTATACCGTCTATATCGGGCAGGCAAATGTCGAGTACGATTAAGTCGGGAGCTCGATCGACTGCTAGTGAAAGAGCTGCGTACCCGTCAACTGCTCCCACGCACTGGCAGCCGAATAAATCGAGTATTTGTGTCAGCAGCTCTAAGTTGTCCTGATTGTCGTCTACAGCCAACACTAAAGGGCGGGTGTCAACCGGGGGTTGACCGCCACTGAAAGACGAGGATTCCAAATTGTTCTTCCAATTAGGGTAGTTCATAAATGCCGATCGACGAAATTAATTCGATCAAAAAAGTTGTCCCCGAGGCATTCCTCAAGTGGCGCTCCGGCACTTGAAACAGATTGGCTCGTATTTGTACCTCTCAGATGTCTAATCTTCAGTCTAGCTCGATTGTACAATATCCATGCAAGCTGGAGCACAGACTGCACCAGTCGATCGATGCCATAACATCTGCTGATTTTTACCTATCCCAGCGCAAATTACCAATTTAGGCGCTACAGGTGCGTCAGCCTTGGTAACAAAACATAAATACGAAAAATATTATTAAGAAATAATCCTCGCTTAATTGCTTTCAAGAGTGCCGGGAGCTTTGGCAGGATACTATCAAAAGTAGACCCCGATCACCCTCGGTGAATCTATCTCAAGGAAGATTCGATCTGCAACTTAATTTAAAAAAATTCCACCTTCTGAGAGATAAGCTGTTCGACATTCAAACTGCACTATTTGTGGACTATACCCCATACTGTAAGGGATTCAGACAATAAATTTAAATGACTAACAGCTTACTTGTTTGTCAGGTTTATAATTCAAGGTTTTTAAGTAGTAATTATCGCAAGTTTAGCAACTAAGAGTATCAGTTTTTACTTGGTTTAACCCGATATTAACCTAGGAGATTTGGATGACAATTGCAATCAGAGACGACCTGACTTACATTTTGCTCAAAAAGATTGACAGCACCCAAGGCAGCGGGGGTGAGTCGGAAATTAAGAACGCAGCCGAGGAGTATGTCGGTAGAGAAGTTGCGGAATCGGAATTGCTCGGTCATTTGGACTACCTCAACCAAAGGGAATTTATCAAAGCGGAATTTAGTGGAGAGCCTTACGGAGGAGCTGAGTTATTGCCGCCTTTAGTGGCATTTCAAGAAGCTGATTTAACAGAAAAAGGCCAGAAACTGTTACAGAAAATGGAGACGAATCCTCCCAAGTCTCTCCACCAAGAAGGGTCGGCAGTTCCAATCGCTTCTAAGGATATGCCGTTTTTGGAAAAAGTGATGCTCAAAGGTCACTTGGAGGATATTTTTGATGCCCGCGACATTACCGAATTGGTGTACCGCACAATGCGCTATTTTATGACAACAGAAGCGTCCGATCGCGTGGAAGCTGAACTGTACAAAGAAGTTTTGCCGGAGGACGACAAAACCCTGCAAAAAGACATAGCAGACCTCTGGAAAGATACGAATCCGCTGGTGGGATTGCTGAGCCGGGTGCGTCCGCCTTGGCACGGGCCTGCACCTTTCGCGATCGATTCCGACTTGTTTGCTTTTCGGGTGGAACAAGAAGGCGGACTTCCTTCTGGGGTAAAACCGGAAACTGCGATCGCGGCTGTATTTTCTGCCACGAAGGATGAGTTGTCCCAGGATCGAATTCAGGAAATAGCGGACTTTTTGCCGGATAGAATTCGGGAAATTTGGGAGTCGGCTTAACGGGATTTTTTCTGGTATAAATACTTACAAGCCGGGTTGACGAACCAGCATTCTGCGCTCTTGAGCCAGAAGCTTGTCTCATCAACCCGGTTTCTCTATGCCTCTTGCCTGATAACTTTCCAATTGGTTTATAGTGAGGAGGAAAGTCCCGATCGAACTCGCTCGGACTTTCCTCCTCACTACTTGCCCGATCGCTAATTCCTAGCCTTGTAACTGCTGAGAGAAACCGAGTTTCTCACCGAAATTTGTCGGGAAACCAGCAAGCTTCCTAGAAACCGGGTCGATCGATCCCGAGTTTGGTAAATCCAATAGACGTGGCGAAAGTGTTGTATTCTATAATACAGGGTGAGTTAACACTGTAGCTTGCAAAAATGCTGTCAACAGCCCTGGAGATCAAAAGGGATGGCCCGAACAAAACTGAGATTAATGTCAAGATCGACCCTAGAACAAGAGATTTTACTCAATCGAATTACCAATCGCATCCGCAACTCGTTAGAACTGCAAGAAATCTTGACGACAACGGCACGAGAAATCCGCAGCTTTTTAGGAACCGATCGGGTAAAAGTTTATCGTTTTGAGGCCGATGGTAGCGGTGAGGTAATTGCTGAGTCCACCAACGGCGACAGCTTGCCATCTCTGCTTGGTTTGCGCTTTCCGGCCAGCGACATTCCCAACAGTTCCCGCGAAATGTTTGTCAAAGCGCGGCAGCGAGTGATTGTCGATGTGGAATTGAAGCATCAAACAATTAATCGATTAGATTGTCCCGAAACCGGCAAAACTTTAGCAGTTGAAGATATTCGCTATTGTCCTGTAGAGTCCTGTCACGCTGAATATCTCACGGCTTTGGGGGCGCTTTCTTCTCTGACGGTGCCGATTTTGCATCAAAATCAGCTTTGGGGGCTGTTAGTCTCTCACCACAGCCAACCGAAACGGTTTAGCGATCGAGAATTGAAAATGGTGCAGTTGCTTGTCGATCAACTTTCAATTGCGATCGCCCAATCCTTTCTCCTCAGTCAAGCGAGACAGCAAGCGCGCGACGAAGCCGTTGTCAACCAAATTAGCAGTTTGCTGCATTCTCCTCTAGAACTAAACGAAATTCGGAAATCAGTTCTCGAACAAACTGTCAAGCATTTGCGCGGTTCGGGAGGGCGACTGTACATTGCAGCCGAGTTTGGCGATCGGCCGGCTTTACTTTATACCTGCGGCCAGCAGCCCCGGGACATCGACCTTGAACTCAGCCCGTTTTGGCAGCAGATCATGGGGTTTCCCAACCAAGACGATCGATCGCAAACTGCTGATACCAGCCAATTAGGTATTTTTCAAAATCTATATTCCCAGCATTACAGTTCAATTGACACAAATATTTCCAGTTTAATCGTACCCCACTTGTACGCAATTTCCGATATTTCTACAGAACCTCAAATCAAATCTTTATCTGCGAATTTTCTCGAAGCTTCCATTCGATCGTTTGTGGCAGTACCGCTGCAATACCGCCAACAGTGCATCGGCTGTCTCACCGTTTTTCGCGGCGCCGTAGAAACCGAAATTGTGTGGGCTGGCCGTTGCAGTTCCGACGCCCGGATCGATCGTCCCCGACAGTCTTTTGCAGCTTGGAAAGAAATCAAAACCGCCGAAGCTCAACAGTGGAGCAGCGACGAACAGAAACTAGCAAAATCTTTAGGCACTCACCTGTACATGGCTGCAATGCAGCGGCGCGTCGAGGCGATGATCCGACATCAAGCTTCTCACGACCAATTAACAGGTTTACCTAATAGATTACTGTTTAATGAAAGGCTGTCTTTAGCTTTAGCTAACGCTCACCAAAACGCAGAAATGCTGGCGGTGATATTTCTGGATTTGGACAGATTTAAAAATGTTAATGATACTCTCGGTCATCCAGTGGGAGATTTGTTGCTGCAGGGTGTATCTCAGCGTCTGACTAAGTGTTTGCGCCGGGGAGATTCGATTGCCCGTTGGGGGGGGGATGAATTTACTGTGCTGCTGTACAATATCAACAGCCCTGATGAAGCAACTAACATTTGCCAGCTAATTATCCAGAGTTTAAGCAGTCCTTTTGATTTTGAGGGTGTAGAACTTTATACTAAGGCTAGCTTGGGAATTGCTTTGGCTCCTTACGACGGAGAAGATGCAGAAACTTTGCTGAAAAATGCTGATGCTGCGATGTACAAAGCTAAACAGAAAGGTCGGAATAATTATCAGTTTTACACGCGGGCGATCGGCAGTAAAGTTTCCGAGGATCTTAACTTAGAAAATCAGCTTTACAAAGCTATCAAAAACTCTGAGTTTGTGCTGCACTATCAACCCCAAATAAACTTAAAGACTGGCAAAATAGTCGGCATCGAAGCTCTGATTCGCTGGCAGCATCCCGAACGCGGTTTGATTTTTCCCGATCGATTTATTCCCTTAGCTGAGGAAACAGGATTAATCTGCCAAATTGACGAATGGGTGATGCGGACTGCTTGCTTGCAAAATCGAGCGTGGCAGTTACTGGGATTGCCGCCGATGCGGATAGCTGTGAATTTATCAGCCCGCCAGTTTATGCAACCTAACACGGTAAAAACCATCGCTGAAATATTGTCAGAAACCGAATTAAATCCCGAGTATTTAGAAATAGAAATTACCGAGAGCATTGCCATGACAGATGTGAATTTTACGGTGTCGGTATTGCAGCAGTTGCAGCAAATGGGAATTCACATTTCTCTGGACGATTTTGGCACCGGTTATTCTTCGCTTTGGTCTCTGAAAAACTTTCCGCTCAATAATTTAAAAATAGACAAATCCTTTGTGGCCGATTTGGTGAACGGCAGCAGCGGTGCTACTATTGTGAAACTGGCGATCGCCTTGGGACAAGGCCTGAATTTACAGGTGATTGCTGAGGGAGTGGAAACAGCAGAACAGTTGGGATTTTTGCAGTCGCTTCAGTGCGATATGGGTCAGGGTTACTTGTTTAGCAAACCAATACCGGTGGGGGCTATAACCCAATTGTGCCTAGAAAATCAACTGGGAAACAAAAAAGAGCTATTTTGAGCGATATCTGTAGGGAAACGGCAATGCCGTGGGAGCATCTCATATTTGTAAAAATACTTCTTTTGACTCCTTCTTTCTTCCTCTTTCCTCCTGTCCCGCAGTCTCGGGCCTCCTATCTCCAATTTCTAGCTTGGCTGCAAAAGTGAGATGCTCCCAATACCGTTTCCCTACATAATGATTATTTTGGGGTAGGGAAACGGCATTGCCGTGTCCTCCGTTGCCTTACTGCCAAACAAACACTTTCGCTTCGTATTCCGGCAAGTCAATTATAATATTGTCATCGCCAGATTCCACATCATAATTGCCCGTCCATTCGTGCCAAGTTCCGTTTGCCGGGAAGTGGGGAACGCTGTAACCAGCTAGATAATTTTCCGACCAATTCACCACTACTACAACTCTCGAACCTTCATCGTTCCAGCGAGTGTAAGCAAAAACTTTCGAGTCGGGGTCTTCGTGGAAAAACTCGATGTTTTCTGTGTAAAGTGCTTGGTTATTTTTACGCAGGTGAATCAAGCCTTTGTAGTATTCCCACAAACCTTTATTCATGTCATTTCCTAGCAGCGTCCAGTCAATTTTAGATTGCTCGATTGTTTTGGCTTTGTATTCGCCAAATTCTTCGCCCATCCAAATCAGCGGCACGCCAACTGCTGTCATTAACAGCACGGTTCCCAACTTAGCCCGTTTGAATGCGGCTTCATCCAAAATCCCGCGCGAACCCAATTCGGCAAAAACGCGATCGTGGTCGTGATTGCTCAGATAATTGACTACATTCGTAGCACCCAAAAAACCTTGCCGCTTGCAGTCAATCACATCTTTTAGCTGTTCTAAATCAAAATTGTCGCCGCAGAGTTGTGGAATTATGGAGTGATAGAAACTGTCGTGCCAGCAGCCGTCCATCGGCCCGTCTAGATTGGTGATGCTGGGCTCGTCGGGAATGTATTCGGCAACGGTATAAAACGGTTTGGGGCCGGCGACATTTTTGGCTTCTTGAACTATCCAGTGCATGAAATCGTAGTTAGCAATTTGTCGCGCCGCGTCGAAACGAATGCCGTCGAGATGATATTCTTGAACCCAATAGCGAACTGTATCGCCAATAAATTTGCGCGCCGGGTAAGTTCCTAAGTTTTCGTCGTAGAATTCGTAGTTAAATTCCGGGCCCCAATTGTTGTCGGGATCGCGCGGTTCGTGGTGATACCAATAATCGTGATCGATTTGAGTGAGGGGGCTCGATGATTCCGAGTGGTTGTAAATCCCGTCGATGATGACGCGAATGCCGCGCCCGTGACACTCGTCTATCAGGTTTTTGAGTTCTTCTGTGGTTCCGTAGCTGGACTCGGTAGCGAAGAAGTAGCGGGGGTTGTAGCCCCAACTGTAGTCGCCCGGGTATTCTTTGAGGGGCATGAGTTCGATCGCGTTAACGCCGAGTTCGACTAGGTAATCGAGTTTTTCGACGACGTGTTCGTACTTGCCGCGGGCCAGGGGGTCTGCTTCGCCGCCGGAAAAGTCGGCAACGTGCATTTCGTAAATCACTAATTCCCGATCGGCCGGCAGCGGTTTGTCGTCGTGTTTCCAGACGTAGGTATCGACAATGCGCGACCCCTCTTCGATCCGAACAAGACCGTTTTGAGTGGGATCGTCGATGTCAGTCGCGTAGGGATCGACCACATCTACCCACCGATCTGCTTCCAGAAACCAGCTTTTCGACTTAACGCGGAATTTGTATTGATAAACGCCATCCTCCAACTCAACTCGCGTGCGAAAATAACCTTCTTCGTCCTTTTCCATCGGGATCTCTTCCCAATTAGAAAAAGATCCAATCAAGGCAGCTCCTTTGTTGTAAGGAGCAAATAACTTAAATTCAATTGGAGCTGCCATAATACCTCTTTCTAAAATATTTCAGTAGCAGTTGATACTTTTAATTTCGCAAATTTAAGCGAACTCAGGCATCACTCCGCAGATATAATTTTTTTAACGTTTAACTATTCCTAAAAGTCTGGTAATCTTGCCCCTGCCAGTGCATTTTATCAATTGACATCGCGCAATATCGGCAGTGCGATCGGAATTTATCTAACTTGCGATCGCTCACGAATAACTATTAGTAAAATAAGATTTTTTTAGCATCTATCTTAAGGTGGATTTACTTCTAAAAAGATTATTTTAAATATCTGCATTGAGATAGATGCGGACTTAAACTAGAGTATTTTTTTAACAATAAACAATTCGCCGGCTGGCGCGCACCGCGCACCATACATTTTCGCTGGTAAGGTGCGCTAGGCGCACCCTAATTTTAACTTGATTTTACCTGATGATAACGCTTCATCCAACCAAGCCAGAACGCAGGGCAAGAACGGCAGCCTGAGTGCGATCGTCAGCGCACAACTTGTTCAAAATATTGCGGACGTGAGTCTTGACTGTACCGACAGTAATGTAAAGCTTTTCGGCTATTGCAGCATTGCTGTAACCCTGCACGATCAGTTCCAAAACCTCTAATTCCCGCTCGGTTAAAGGGTAAGTTTCAATGATGTGACTGAACTCGGGTTCGGCAGCCTTAATTGTGACTCTTTTGCCCTCAGCCTTCGGTTCTTCCGGCACCGATTCCTTAGTGCGAGCTTGTTTCAGGACGATGCGGGCGATCGCGGGGTCAATCCAAGAGTTACCTTCGTGAGTTACTTTTACTACGTCTAATAACTGATCGAAGCTGATATCTTTCATGCAGTAAGAGTCCGCTCCGGCGGCAAAAGCTGCCAGCACTTCTTCTTCATTGTCCTGAAAAGTCAGAATCAAAATTTTTGTATTCGGATCGGACTCCGCTACCATCGATTTTTTGAACTTTTGTGTCAGTTCAATGCCGTCAAAATCGGGCAAGCCAATGTCTACAATTGCCACGTCAGGTTTTGAAGACTGAAGCAGTTTCAATCCGTCTGTAGCGTTAGCGGCATCGCCGACAACTTCTATGGTGTCACGCTGTTGTAGAGCTGTGCGGATGCCGACTCTTGTCAGATCGTGGTCTTCTATCAAAGCAACGCGAATTTTACTCATCTTTCTTCCAATAGTCCGCTAAACTTTTAAAATATCGTCAACTGACTCAGCTAAACTGAGTAAATTTGAGAATGTGTCCTGATTTAGGGTTTGACAACCCGCACATCTTTTTCCAGCATACTCATGCAGTCGCCAAGAAAGCAAGTTAATTTTTAAATTATTTTGCCCAGACGGCCGAGAAAGCCCGATCGAGACAGGTAAGCTCTCAATGTTTTTACAGTTTAACTGAATTATGCCATTGTCCGCCCCTTGATAGAGGTAAAGATACCACTACCGAGATAAGTTTAAACTATAAAAACTTTTGATGCACTTTGGTACGTCAAATCAGTAAAGCTAGCAGCACGAGTCTTGAGTCGGTGTTAGGACTCAACTTGAATGCTTATTTATAATAATAAAACCTGTTATGACTCACTATCCCGGCAATAACTCTTTTCGCCCGGAGTTTTCCGATGCGGAAATACTACACAAAGTATCAGAAATAACCTCCCCCCAACTGCAAGTTGACGCTCGCAAAACTCAGGACGATCGCCTGTGGTTGGCAATTCCTCAGATAGTTTGGAAAGTAAATGCCCGCGGCTGGGCGACTTATTTAGGTCGTAGCTGGGAGGAGTACACGGGGGTACCAGCAGCAGCAGCTTTGGGTTTCGGCTATTTGGCGTGCGTCTACCCAGAAGACCGCCCTCGTCTGTTGGCGAGATCGCACACTTCTGCGAGCCCGCCGCAAAGTTATGAAATAGAATTTCGTCTCAGGACGCGAGAGGGCACTTACCGCTGGAACCTAGCCAGAGGAGCGCCCGCTAACCCAGACAGTCAGGAAATTTTGGAGTGGGTGGGAACCTACATAGATATGGACGCGATCGAACAAACTCAAGCCGGGGCCCAAGCAGAACCAGAATTTTGGCGCCAGGAAGCGCGCTTGAAAGCTAACTTCAGAGCAAAAAATTTGTGCGAAGTCAGGACGGTAATGGACGCAGGGAAGGATTTGCAGGCGATCGAGCGGTTTACAAATATATTGAGCCAGCGCGCGGGTAATTTGTGCCAATTGTTGCAAGCCATCGCGGACGCGACTGTGGAGGCGATCGCCGGAGCTGAATTTTGCCTGGTTGCCATTCCCGAGTGCGATTGCAGAGCCCTCAAACTCAGCGCTGTCGGGGGCGCGGAAAACTTTGCTGCGGGAAAAACCCCGCACGTCCAAGACAAGCTGCTGTTGACAGCATTTGCGACGGGAGAATCTCAACTTTTGCAGTCTGAGTCCGGTGGCTCGGTGCCGGCGGCGGCCTGTGCAGCGCCGATCGAGTCGGGGGAAAGCGGGCGTTTGGGCGTTTTGGCGATCGGCAACGAGCAAGACAGCACGGCCATTGACGGGGAAACTGTGCAACTGCTGGGGGTGATGGGAAAACAAGCTGCGATCGCGATTAACAGCGTGCGGGCGATCGAAAAATCAAAAAAGCAGGAACAGCTTTTAGAGTTGCAAAACGAGCTGCTAATTCGCCAGCAGGAAGAACTGGAAAATCAGGGGCGGTGCATTCAACAGCAAAAACTGCAACTGCTAGAAGCAGCGAAGTTAAAATCGCAATTTTTGGGCACCATGTCTCACGAATTGCGAACTCCGATGAATGCGATTATCGGCTTTTCCCAAGTGCTGCTGCGCCAGCACAAAGAACTGCTGACCGCCCAGCAGACAGACAGTGTGGGGCGCATTTTAGATAACGGCAAAAACCTGCTAGTGCTGATTAACGATATCCTCGACCTTGCCAAAATTGAGAGCGGCCGCACAGAATTAGAAATTGAACAATTTGATTTAGCGCATTTAGTAATCGATGTTGCCCTGGAATTTGGAAATCAAGCCACCGACAAGAATGTGGCAATGTCCGTCAGCGTGTGCTTGCAGAATCAGTTTATAGTTAATGACAAGTTGCGCCTGCGGCAAGTTTTGGTCAATCTCGTTTCCAACGCGGTTAAATTCACGCATCAGGGCAGCATTTGCATTGAGGTGCGGGAATTAAATCGCGATCGGCTAATTATCATTCTTCAGGATACAGGAATCGGCATCTGTGAAACCGAGCTGCCCCACATTTTCGACAAATTCCGCCAAGCCGACCAAAGCACAACCCGCAAATATCCAGGCACTGGTTTAGGACTAGCTATTACTGCCTGTTTAGTCGAGATGATGAACGCCACAATTACGGTCGAAAGTCAACTAGAAAAAGGTTCGATTTTTCGGCTCGAAATTCCGCGCAATGTTAACTAGAAAAAACTCTAGAAGGAAGAAGAACAGTCCAGGACGCAACTGTCATATATAGTAAGGTGCGTCAGCTCTCGAAATCCTCGATAATCATTTGAGAACTTAGCCTGACGCACCCTACGAGTCCATTGGATTGTGACACTTGCGTCCTGGACTGAAGGAAGAAGGAAAAAAGAAGAATAGTGCGCGATCGCACTGCTGGTCACTTCATATCATCTTCCCCTCGAACAACCACAATAAAATAGGTTCGCAGTGATAACTTTAGTTCTCACTACGAACACTATACATATAGCGGTTCTCAGAAAGATGAGGTACGTAGTTGGGCTTGGGCCCTCAAGCGTCTGGGTGGTTATGTAAGCTGTCAGTCATACCTCATCTTTTTGAGAAAGGCTATAAGTCTGCGGAGGACGTTCGGCGATCGCTTAGTCGAGCCGCAGACGAGATTTTGACTCTCGATAAGTTTCAAGAACTAATACTAAGTCTCAAAACTCATGCAACAGCATCCTCCGGGTGCGTCGCCACCCGTAAATCTTAAAGAATGTCCACAATCTTTGAGCGACGCACCCGGAGCTCAGGTGAGCGCAAACAAACCCACACTCATCATTGTTGCTTTCTGGAGGCGAGAATTGGTATAACTCTTATCTTCGTTTGACTCTCTGCAGCGGTTTTAACCGCCGAGTCTTATCTAAAGACTAGCAGTTTTCCCTACTTGAGCCTGAGTATCAATTGGTTTAACATTTGTGTAGCCCATATTATTAGCTACGTCGCGCAGCACCGAAATTTGCTGTTCAAAATCAAGACCTTCAATTTTACCCAACACGCCATTGACAGCCTCAGTTGCTTCATATCCCTCGGGGATATCGACAATTTTTTCCCCCATACCAATAGCCCAAGCATACCAAACCAGCAACTGATTGTTAGCTGTTAAAGCTCCGTAAGCGTGAGAATACGGCGTGTCGTCGCGGTTGACAATACCTCGCATTATATTCAGTTGTTCGTCATGGGAAAGCTTGTAAAAATCATCGAGCAGCACGGGAGCTAATTCTGGTTCTGCCGCGGCGGGAGCGGCAGGTGTAATTGAATCTCCCATTTTTTCATAAACAAAGTAGAGCAGCGCCAGTTTTTCGTCTGTACCCAACCCGTTGATTGTCTGAACTATGTTTTGAGTGTCGTTGGAAAGAGAGTGAGGATTGGTCGCGGCGGGTGAGTTCATAAATCAAATTCCTTAAAAATGCTTACAGAATATATAAATATCAAGATTTGTAAGTCCAAGTCACCCTCCCCGAGAGGTAATACGATTTTAGATTTTAAATTTTATATTTTAGATTAAACAATAGAGAATGACTGATGATGTATGGGTTTGGAGCTTGCATTTAGTTGCCTAATTTTTGCAAACAGGTCTAATGTTGAGCGGTCATACTAAAATAAATCATCCTTGAGATAGAAGCTCGCGATACATCTGCGGATAGATTAAAAAGCAACGTAATTGAGTCACAGTAAATACATTGAAGTGTAAAAAAAAATAGAAAGGAGTCGGCTATGTCTGAAAAAAATACAGAATCAAATAACTCTCAAACATTTGACGCTCAGCAAATAACTGAAAACGTGGAAGCTGGAGAACAAAAGTTGCCGACGGTTAATGTATCCGCAGACTACGAAGCTTCAAAAGAATTTAGTGTTAGTGAAATCGATCGCACTGGTGCTGGCGCCAAAGCTGCCGCCGCTGCAACTGCACCTAAATTTGATATTCCCGCTCCTAAAGAGATCGCAAAGCCGGCAGATTCAAGCGGCAAGTCAGATGATTTTAGTTCGATGGCTCAGGAAATTAACCCCGCAGGTACACCGGACAATGTTACCGACGATTTGATCGACAAAGCGATCGATCGTGGTACTCCCGGCAGTTAATTGAGCAATTCTCCATCCTCGATGCACAACCTCTATATTGTAGGGTGCTGATGGCGCGCCTTACTCCTATAATTCGCGCGTCAAACCACTTTTTGGCATTAGTCCTGAATTCTCAATAGAGTGCAAGATAAGCTGCAATATAGTAGGGACACAACAATGTTGTGTCCCTAAAGAATTAATTTTAAATCTCGCTAATCGCCTAATTTTAAGTCGATCGCCCGACAAATTTTGCCTACAGTGCGATCGCCCAAAATTTCAATTACTAAATCCACCCCATCGCCCCCCTCAACCATCGATTTAATAAATAACTCGGGATGCAGCGCTTTCCAGAAATATTCGACAAACCGATTAATTTCGGCCTCTGACATTCCCGACTTACCCGCCGCCATCATTTCCCGTTCCGCCTGATTGCGCCACACTTGAGAAATGCGATAATCTTGGGGATACAAAACCATCAACCGATCTAATCGTTTCCACAGCGGCAAATAGTCGTGCAGTTTCGCATTCATATCGCGCGCAAACTGACAGTCGGCTGGAGTAAAAATCGGAAACGGCGCACCCGCCAAAAACTCGTTCAATTTGGCATCAATCACCGGATTCACGCCGACAAACCAACCTTCAAAAAGTACAATATCTGCACCGGAAATTATTTCTGATTGAGTTCTATCTCCTGCACCTCCCCAGGCAGATTTGTCAAACCTGGGAATTTCTATATTTTTAATTATATTCGCTTTGAGAACATCAGATTTTGGATGGTCAACTGCTGCTAATTCGCGAGTTTGAGAACCGCGCAACTTGTCTAAAACTGCTATTCCTAAGTCAACATCGTGAGTGCCCGGGGGGCCGCGCCAAATTAAACGCGGGTCTGCTTTTTGGAGTTGTTGGCGATCGGCATAAGTCTTATAAAAATCGTCTAAAGAAAGGCTGACAGTAGAATATCCCAATTTCCCTAGAATCAGCCTCAAAACTTGGGCTAAAGTAGTTTTTCCCGTTCCTTGCCCTCCTAAAATCCCTTGAATTAGAGGACGGTTTAAACTTTGTTTTGCAGTCGATAATTGCATTGCCAGGGGCAGCCAAAGATTCCACAAAGTTTCGAGAAAAGCAGTTGACTTGAGGGGGAAAGTATGCAGTTCGCCAACAATAGAAAAGAATAAATCTGTTTTGCAGCGGACAACATCGGCTACAGTGTCAGGAGTAATGCCAAAAGCGCGCGTTAGCGAAGCCCTCGAAGAGGATCGCACATCATCGGCAAGTTCGCAAAAGGCAAGGTGATCGAAGTCGGGAGCGATCGGGCGAGCGCCCGCTTGCCACCGGTGTAAAATTTCAACAGGGGTTACAGTCGATCGATCCATATTCTCAACACTCTCTATGCGGGGGCGGGTTTTGTCCAAATACTATCTGCAACCGACACATATTTGACCCTAAACCCGCCGCTACAAGCCCCTACAATCCCCTACAAGCGACTAATAACTAAGGACTAACTACCACTTCAGCAAATTAAATTCTTCCATGTCTACGGTATTGCGGTTGCGGTAAATCGTCAAAACAATCGCCAAACCCACCGCTGCTTCAGCAGCCGCTACCGTAACTACAAACACGGTAAATACTTGACCTTTAATCTGTACGGGGTCAAGATAGTTAGAAAAACCCATCAGGTTGAGATTGACTGCATTTAGCATCAACTCGATCGACATCAACACTCGCACTGCATTTCGGCTGGTAATTAAACCGTAAATGCCAATACAGAAAAGTGCAGCAGCTAATAACAGGAAATACTGGAGTTGCAGTTGCATAAATTTTTTGAGTTTCTCTCAGTCAAAATTACTACAAAACAGGCAGATAGAGGAATTGCGAACAGAAACCAGGTTTTTCGCCGGAGGTGCACACTGCGAACCCTACTGTTACTGCTGTTACTTAGTTTCTGGTGAAGAAACATCACCCGCAGAAACCAATTCGCGCGGCCGTTCCGGCAAACTAAAAGCTGGTGTTTCTGATACCTTGTTTGACAGTTCATCCGAAAAGAAATCGCGGCGCGCCAAGACAATTGCTCCTACCATTGCCATCAACAAAAACACTGATGCTAACTCGAAAGGCAACAAAAAGTCGGTGAAGAAATGTTTGGCGATCGTCACGATCGAACTTTCTGCAGGTGCTCCCGTCGTCGCTACAATAGCCCAAGGAGTAGACACCACCATCGTACCCAAAAGCGCAAATAAACCAGCACAAACCAGTGCAGTTGCTACTTGACGCACCCAAGCGTTGGGAATTGTGCGGAAGTCTTCTCGCTTGTTTACTAGCATGATGGCAAACAAAATCAAGACGTTAACAGCACCAACATAAATCAACACCTGCGCTGCTGCTACAAAATCGGCATTCAGCAACAGGTACAAACCGGCAATGCTGGTAAATACGCCGCACAGCAAAAATGCTGAGTAAACGATATTGGAGAACAGCACTACTCCTAATGCCCCTCCAATCATCATTAGGGACAGTATGCCAAATGAAACAATTTGAACGCCTTCGGCTAGATTCACAATTTTTAATCCTTTGGTAATTGGTAATTGGGAATTGGTAATGGGGCATGGGGACATTGGGCATTGGGTATTGGGCATTTGTTAGTAGTTATTTGTTATTAGAAAAACTACTAACAAGTAACCACTAACAAGTAACCACTCACCACTAACTACTAACTAAGCCCCATGCCCCATGTCCCATGCCCCATTACCTACTTTTCGATAATTTCCTCTGGACGGAGACCGGCGCGGCGATCGGTGTAGGAAACTTCATGGGGGTCGATCGCACCTTTCGGCAAATAAGCGAATTCCCGCAGCGGTGTCACCATCGGGTCATCTGTAACCTTGTAGGGCAAACGTCCGAGGGCCACGTTGTCAAAATTCAATTCGTGACGTTCGTAGGCGGCTAACTCGTATTCTTCTGTCATGGACAAACAATTAGTCGGGCAATATTCTACGCAGTTGCCGCAGAAGATACAAACACCGAAATCTATACTGTAGTGCTTGAGCTGTTTCTTCTTAGTTTCTTTGTTAAATTCCCAATCCACCACGGGCAAATTGATCGGACACACCCGAACGCAGACTTCGCAGGAGATGCACTTGTCAAATTCAAAGTGAATTCTGCCCCGGAAACGTTCGGAAGGAATTAGTTTCTCGTAAGGATACTGCACCGTAATCGGTCGGCGTCTCATGTGGTCAAAAGTAACAGATAGCCCTTGACCGATATACTTAGCAGCTTGAAGAGTCTCTTTGGCGTATTCGCCTACTTGATTGAGGAATTTTAACATCGTGTTCTCTCTCTGTACTTGAGTTTTTGGTAATTGCTAATTGATAATAGGTAATTGGTTAACAGCTATTTTTTTTAGCGATCGAACTTCTCAGTTGAGTAAAGTACAGGTGTCAGGTAGGGACACAGCACTGCCGTGTCCCGGAGGCCGTCTGCTGTATTTCATCCGCTTGAAAACTGCTATATTACCCTTTACCTATTATGAATTAACCGCCAAAAGCAAAAGGAAAGGCAAGCTTCAAAGCTGCGGTCAATAGCAAATTAACTAAAGCAACGGGCAGCAAAAACTTCCATCCCAAATCTAGCAATTGGTCGATCCGAACTCGCGGCAGAGTCCAACGGAGCAGAACTGCCAGAAACAGGAAAAAGTAGGCTTTCAGCAAGGTCATTGTAATGCCCAGCGTGCCGGTAATTACCTGCAACCAAGGAGTTGTTTCGCTCAATCCCAGGGCATTTGTGATAACTCCGACCGGAATCGGGCATTCCCAACCGCCGAGGTACAAAACGGCTACTAGCAGGCAAGAAAGGACGAGGTTAACGTAGGAAGCGATGTAGTATAAGGCAAATTTCATGCCTGTATACTCAGTCTGATATCCTGCTACCAATTCTTCTTCTGCTTCTGGAAGGTCAAAGGGTAAACGTTCGCATTCTGCGAGTGCTGCGATCCAGAAAATCAGGAAACCCGCAGGTTGCCGCCAAACGTTCCAGCCGACAATCCCGTAGCCTGCTTGTTGATGTACGATGTCGATCGTACTGAGGCTGTTGGACATCATCACAACTGCCAATACTGCCAAAGCTAGGGGAATTTCGTAGCTTAGGGATTGAGCAGCGGCTCTGAGTCCTCCGAGGAGGGCGTATTTGTTGTTAGAAGCATAGCCGGACATCAGCAAGCCGATCGGCTGAATGCTAGACAGGGCAATCCACAGAAATATCGCTGTCCCCATATCGGCGATCAGCATATGCTCTCCGAAGGGCACGATTAAGTAGGACAGAAAAACTGGAATCACTACAATGACCGGCCCTAGCGTGAACAGCAGCGCGTCAGCTTTGGCCGGTACAATGTCTTCTTTGAATACCAACTTCAGCCCGTCAGCAACGGGTGCTAGGACTCCCAGAGGGCCGATAAATTCCGGGCCGATCCGCTGTTGAGCCGCCGCAGAAATTTTCCGTTCCAGCCAGACGCTAGTCAGTACCCCAAATACGGCACCGACAATCATCAGCACCATTGGCAGCGGTAGCCAAAGCAGATGGGCGATGTCCGCCGGTAAGCCCAAATTCATCAGGGCTTCTACAAAACTTCCTTGTAAGTCAATTCCTGGGTTCATGTTTCCAGCTTTTGAGCGATCGCATATATTTTTGCACCCATCCTTAGTAGGAATAGGCTTAGAGAGCGGGGTCTTTGTAAAGATTTTTAATGCTTTACCGCCTAATAGTATATCGCCCGACAGGCTCCTAGAACGCACAGACAGGGTGAAGTTCTAATTATATGAGCCCGCAGCTTCGCTAATGGGTCGGTAATTTATGGTTGATGGTTGACTGTTGACTGTTGACTGTTGACTGTTGACTGTTGATTGGTCGATCGATTTTGAGTCAGCAATCAATCACGATTTACGCACTCTCCTGTCTCAAACCTCGAGCCCCCCTAGCCCCCTTAATAAGAGGGGCGGAGAAGAGAGCTCAAAGTCAACCCCTACTCCCCTTTTTAAGGGGGATTTAGAGGGGGATCTAGACTCAGCTATAAGCGAGATATAGCGCAAACAAAAGGGCCCAGATTTAAATCTGGGCCCTTTTAATGCTTTAAAGTGGCTTTCAAATGGTTTAAACCATTGATTTTACGCTACTTTTTTTATGGAACTGGGCAGAATCGAACTGCCGTCCAAAGCGGGTATTTACCTTCCGATCGTTCACAGGTTTATCCCCTCTAATCCTCGGGGCGGGAACCATCTTTATCCCAAATGGGGGGATTTTCTAGTGATTGCTTTCCTAGCTAGCCGACTAGAAACGTTTAGCTAGGGCATCCGTTGGGGGTTGTTATGCTACCGTTAACGGAGTGAGGTGGCATACACTCTAAACCGTGCTCAAGAAGTTTTTTAGGCTACAGCGACGGCTTTGCGAGCGAAAGGAACGATGTTGTTCGCATTTACTTTTTTGTTTGAGCCGGTATTTGCGAGAGGAGACTCACTCTCGACCTGCATCACGGAGCAGCTTTCGCCACCCTGTCGAAACCATTACAGCCCCTCGTGTGTTCTGTAATTATAGACAATATTTTGTGTTGCGTCAACTAGATTTTAGATTTTAGATTTTGGATTTTCGATTTTGGCACAAAGCTGAGTCAAGAATATTTACATCTTGCACCATTTTCTTGAACAGGCTTTCGGGCCTGTTCGACAAGAGTTGAGTTTTCCTGTGGGGTGGGCCGAAGAGCCCGCCCAGGTTTATTGACAAGGGTGCAGGATGTCACCGCTGCCAAATTTAATGCAAATTGTCGTCCCAAACGCCTATGTAAATCCGATCGTCAAGTCGATTTTAGATTTTAGATTTTAGATTTTAGATTTTGGATTGGGGATTAAAGAAACCGGGTTTTTTGCGGTTTTTGTCTGCTTTAACGAAGTCTTGGAGCAAAAACCCGGTTTCTGACCACCCGTGCGTAATTCCTAATTAATGCAAGTTGTCGTCCCAGACGCCGATGTAAATCCGATCGCGCTCATTGCGTTCGATCGTTCCTTCGAGCGAACCCTTCCTAAACGTAAACCGATTACTCCGGCGCTGCTGCACGTCGCGCAAGCCCTGCAAAATCTCCCGGTTGGCGCCGCCCAACATCCCGTTTAACGTGGTTTTGACTACCAAATCGTCCACCGACTGGGCAAAAGAACCCTCTGTTTGCACAAGCTTGCCTGAATCGCGATCGTAAATGTAGCCGAGAGTAATCCGGTTCGGCAGCACTTCGTAAAGTGCGGTGCGAGTATTCGGCCAATAACCCCGGGCTTGAGAGTCAGTCGGTTCTCCCAATTGGGATAAAATCTGACTTTCCGGCGTACCAACGGCAAACCCAGGGATTGTGGGAGTCTTCTGATAATTGGTTCCCGGTTGTTCGGGGCTGGGTGCGGGCGATCGATCTGGCGGGAACTCTTTGTCAACAAGTTTTTCTGTTGGTGTGGGTTCGGCAGCCTCGGGTGTTGGCGCTGGTGTTGGCGCTGGCGCTGGTGTTGGCGCTGGTGTTGGCGCTGGTGTTGGTGTTGGAGTTTCAGCAGCAGGCGCTGGAGTTTCAGCAGCAGGCGCTGGAGTTTCAGCAGCAGCAGGCGGCGGAGTTTCTCTGGGAGTCGGGGCTGGCGTTGGTGTCGGCGCGGGAATTGGTGTGGGGTTTGAGCGCGCGTCTGGATCTGCGGGGGTCGAAGTGCGATCGTCCTGGGCCACCGGTGCGGGTTCCGAAGACGGCCGGTTGAGGAAAACCCTAGCAATACCGATAAAACCTGCAACAATAAGTGCGATCGCCACCAACCCCAAAATCCACCAAACCTTGCGGTTTCCTCCCCCAGAAGACACCACAGCAGGCGCAGTTCTCGACGAACCCGCAGGCGACTGAGGCCCGTGTCCCGGAATCACCGCCACCGTCGGCCCGGTGCTCGGCGACGCTGCACCAAGAGGCTGCCCGTGCAGCAGCGACAGCCACTCATCCACGCTAGCAGGGCGATTTTGAGCTTCTACCGTCATCCCCCGCATCACCGCTTGGCTGACAGCCGCACTTAGCTGAGGCTGCAAGTCGCGGGGTGAAGGCATCGGTTGGCTGGTACGCAAAATTGCAGCCACCGGCACTTGTCCTGTGAGCAAAGTATAAAGCGTCGCCGCCAGACCGTAAACATCTGTTGCGGGCGTATATTTTCCTTGGGCAAAATACTGTTCTGGGGGTGCATAGCCGTCGGACACCATATTAGTGTGAGATTGAGTTGCACCCAGAGTAAACTCGCGGGCAATGCCAAAATCGATCAGCACAACTTCTTGGGTGTTTTGGCGCAGCAGAATGTTTTGCGGCTTGATATCTCGGTGCAGCAAACCCTTTTGATGAACAACTTTTAAAGCAGCGCCAATTTGAGTTATGTAGAGAATAGCGAGTTCTTCTGGCAGCGGCCGATTTGGGAGTACGACATCGCCCAAATTCTGACCTGCTATGTAGTCCATCACCATGTAAGGCTGCCCGTCTTCCACAAAGAAATCGCTGACGCGGACAATATTGGGATGGACGCAGGAAGCCAACCGCCTCGCTTCGTCTTGAAACTTGCGATCGAACTCAGCAAAATTGGGTTGCTGGCGCAGAGATTCGTTGAGAGTTTTAATGACTACAGGCTGTCCTAAATAGCGGTGATTTGCCCTGAAAGTAATCCCAAAGCCGCCGCGTCCCAGTTCTTGTTCGAGGGTGTACTTTCCACCCTGTAAAGTTTTGCCGATTAGCGCATCCATATGTCCAGGCGATCGCGTACCAGATAATATCGCTGATTATGGCACGTATGGTCGGCCTAGTTACCAGTCTCAAGGGCGATCGCAATCCTCGATCGGCGTTGCCATTCCTTCCCGAATCGATTCGCGCATCCCCGGCACTGATAGAAGATACAGTGTCTCCTGCACAGATGCCCAGTCAGATTCAGATAATAACACTGCATTGCTAGTCTGTCCTGCAATAACGATCGGTTGGTGCGACTCACTCACCGAATCGATCAACTGCTGCAAATGCTGTTGAGCTTCTTTGATTGGGATCATAATTTTCCACTTGTCTAAA
Organism: Microcoleus sp. N3A4; assembly: GCF_036701805.1. Lineage (NCBI taxonomy): Bacteria > Bacillati > Cyanobacteriota > Cyanophyceae > Oscillatoriales > Microcoleaceae > Microcoleus > Microcoleus sp. N3A4. The sequence goes on along the minus strand of NZ_JAUBRJ010000013.1, from coordinate 7,402 downwards.
TACACTTTTCTAATTGATATTGGCTGGCTGTAGACACTGCTACAACTGTCCCAGAAACTTGTCGTACTCTGCGTGTGAACCAACCCAAAACCAGATTACAGTGTCTCCATCCAACTGACCAACTGCTCGATAGTTTTTGCTAAGTTTACATATAGAGATATAGGCGATGATATGGAAGATTGGAGTATTGGTGGAGACGGACTTCTGCGTCAAGGAGGTAACTTAGTAACGGTGGGGAATGGAATTCCCGTGCGGATGCAGCAATTAGATTTTTGATATTGAATGGCTACAAAAAATTGAGCAAAAAGGAGAGTCAATTTATATGCAGGAATCTTTGCTAGATATGGTAACTGTTCCCGAAGGAGAATTTCTAATGGGAGCTTGTTTAGAAGATAATGAAGCCGAGACTAGGGAAGCACCATTAAGACAAATTTGGTTGTCAACTTTTGCCATTCAGAAAACACCAATAACCGTAAATTTATGGCAGGACTTTCTAAACAAAACGGGCTATGACTGGTTTTTCCACAATGAAGTTGCCCAGAGATCGCCTAGCAAGCAGCATCCAATTACTTGCGTATCTTGGCATGACTGCTGCGCGTTTGCACGGTGGTTGCAAGATTCTTTGGGAGAAAACTATGCTTTGCCAACTGAGGCACAGTGGGAAAAAGCCTGCCGAGGGACAGAGGGACAGTTATACCCTTGGGGAAGCGAGGAGCCTGAAGAGTACGACATCCTTCCTCCACCCCCTGAAACTACACTGCCTGTAGGAACTCGTCAAGATCGGCAAAGTCCTTATGCTTGTTTGGATATGTGGCAAAACGTATCTGAGTGGTGTTTGGATTGGTATGACGAAGAGCTATACGATCATGAAGATGGTGAATATTATCAAACCGACCCAAATGTTACAAAAAATCCTGCTGGTCCAGCAACAGGGAGATGCAAAGTTTTTCGAGGCGGACAAATGATGTGGCAACAAGGCTGGCCGAGATGTAGTTATCGAACCTACCAATACCCTGATTACAGGGCTTTATCATTAGGTTTTAGAGTAGCCATCAACTTTTGAAAACTTAGACGGCAAAAGCGATAACTTTATGAATAAAGAAGTACGAACGCCTTAACGCTTGGGACGGTTTTAGCAACTTAATGGTAGTCCGAGGTTTAGGTAAACCGACAGACAACGAACCAGGAATGGAAAACTGGTTAGTTTACGTTGACACTAACCGCGACGGCATCCGAAATACCAACGAACCCTTCACTTACAGCGACGCCAGTGGCAACTATTCCTTCACCCTCGCCCCCGGAAACTAGCACATAGTCTCTCAATTACAACCCGGATGGACTCAAACGAATCCAACCAACCCCATTTATCAAGAAGTAACAGTCACCGCTAACAATACAAAGTTTGGAGTAGATTTTGCAGCCACAAATTCCCAACTAGCAGGCCCCAATATTGACCCCGAATTTACCAGTACGCCGCCAACAACAGTCAAAGCAGGAGAAAGATTAAGCTGTTCGACATTTAAACTGCACTATTTGTGGTCTATATCCCATACTGTAAGGGGTTCAGGCAAGAAATTTAAATGACTAACAGCTTAGTCTACAGAACAACTGCAACTTGCTAATTCGGGCAGAATGGCTACCACACTTTTACAATTAAAATGGCATCCTATCCATTATCCATTGTTTCAGGCAAGTTGAGGGTAGGTCGAACAAATGGCAGGCTAATTATCATCATTAATAACTACGAAGGTTCAATCATCAAGGTTGGCAAATGTCGGTGCTAAGGCCAGTGAAAGCCGAGCTTGCCAATCCTTTGCCTCCCCTTCAACCCCAGGATACTCTAGCTTGAAGTTGTCCCAATCTAGATATGCTGAACATTGTGATTCTGTCCAAGGAAATCCCGATTTCCAGGAAAATCCTGGTTTTGTAGCCTGATTCTTCCAATCTTCACTTGACTGAAGAACTTGATAAAGAATCTCAAAGGACAATGAAGTTTGCTCCGCTAAGAGTGTTGCATCATACAAATCTTTGCCTTGTGGATACATATCGGTTTCTAACCACAGCAATTTCCATGCCAATGACAGTTCTTTAGAAGCTGCCCACACTAACCTATTTTCACCAATTGACGAAGGGATATAGACCTCAATTGGAGCGCACAATAGTTCTTCATTAAAAACCACATCCATATGCAAATCTCCTGAAGGAAAACCGTCTGCTTTCCAAGGAAAAATAATGCGCCTACCTGATGCGCGTTCATAAGTCCAAATCTCTGTTATGGAGATTTTGTCAACGTCAATAATCGCATTACCTACATGAGGACGATCTGAAACTATCTGAATTAATCCATTGAACAATTCTCTAGATAAAGGGGAATTGACGCTAATATCGTGAGGTCTAAAAACCCAGTCTATATCACCGGGTTCTCTCGCCACATCTCCTAACCATGCTTTCAGTAATAAACTACCTCGTAAGACAAGGCGATCTTTCCAGATTGAACAACTAATAATTTGCAGCAGATAATCCATCACTTGCCGACGCATATTCAGCCATTGAGTTCTAATTTCTGGATCTTCAAATATTGGATCTCCCAGACGAAATGCTCCCCGAAGATGCTTCTGGGGAATTAGTGCAGGCTCAAAAACTGTTGGGCGTTCAATTTTCTGACCTTGTTCTGAAATAATGATGTATGTCTTCGGATCGTATTTCATTAATATTCCTTTATATTATGCTTGATAGTTATTAATGTGAAATTGGTAAATCTTTCCTTATTATACATCCTATCATAGGATTTTATATTCTGCGTGATAATTATCCCTGTGAAATTGCTGATTCTTTCCCTATTATTCGGGCTATCCTCGGCTTTTATATTCTGCGTGATAATTATCCCTGTGAAATTGCTGATTCTTTCCCTTTAATCCAACCTGAATCAAGGTCAAGATTACTATCATAGACAACAAATTCTGCTTCGAGATCGATCGCTAAATATCTCAAACTAGCGATCGCTTTTAAGAGAGTTTGAAGTTTTTGTTGAGCTTCAACACGACCAACGGAGATACAACGCTGAGTGACAAATCGCTCGTAATATTGGTCGCTCCGAGTCTGGAAAAGATTACGAGAGAGATAAGCAGAATGTCTTTCGGCCAGGTCAATCAGAGGCCGAATATCAGCAGAAGGTTCAAGCAACAGTTTGATATGATGCTCAAAGTAGCGATCGCCTGGATGGTTTAGTGCTTCGGCATTAGACTGCGGAACACTCTGGTTCCACTGTGGCACCTCAATTTTGATGCGTGTCACCGTGAAGCCTTCAGCATTTAGAGATTGGCTTGAATCAAATGCCGTCTTTAACTCGTTTGTCAGGCTACCTCGCCCATGCCGCGTCAACATTAGTTGAGATACAGTAACCCCACGGTCTAGAACTATATGGAGAAGTTTTAGACCATGATTAATGCCCCATTGTTCAAGCGCCTCTACTCTGTCCAAGTCTTTGAGGGAAACGGTAATGTGAGTTTCAAATTTTCCAGTGAATTCCATGAATTCTTCCTAACAGGTCTGCTCACCACAGCCGCAATACAATCCACTATCGAAATGCTGTTCTCGGAACCCTGGCGAGTTGGTAAGCGCCCCGACTATCCAACAGTTGATATTGATTTGGCTGCAATCCTAATTGCACAAATTTCTCTGGATATCCCAGCAACAAAATAGAGGGAGAAGTTGAGTTTTTAGATTCCTTAAGGTAGTCGATCGCCTTTGTGAGAGCTCGGTAGTAAGTCACCGGCCCTTGGGTATAAAAAACCAGACTTGGTTTCCAGAAACCAACCATAATAAACTCTTCCCCTGGCAGTTTTTGTTGCACCGCAACCTGCGCTAACTGTCTCAGAGGTAACTGGCGGTTGATATCGACCACTTTGTAGGCGGGAGTAAGACCAAAGATGATAAATGCTACTAAGCCGATGAGGTTAGCAACCAAAATCCAGCGCTGTTGCCGCTTCCAGAGTAAAAGTGCGATCGCCACCGCTGTAGTTATCCAAATCGCACCGCCGACAATCAGCAATCCCGACTGCTGAATTGCTTGGGGAAAATTTGGCATTGCCGGGTCATCTCCCAGCCAGTTGTAGCAGTAGAAAGTTGCTCCGGCTACAATTAATAAAAATACGACATTGAAAATGTATGTAACTAACAGTCCTCGCGGTAAAGAATTTGATTTTTTTTCTAACTTTATCCGCCTGTTATCGGGTTCGTTACCTGCAATAATATCGCTCCACAGCAGCGTTACCAAAATCGCAGCGGCGGGGATTAAAGGCAATACATAACTCGGCAATTTGGTAACGGCGATCGTAAAAAAGCCAAAGATGCAGCCGAACCAAAATAGGGCAAATAAACTCAACTGAGCCGATCGCGGTTGACGGCGCCAGTAACTGCGCTGCCAAAAACGGGTGCGGGCGATCGCCACGGGCAAATAAATCGACCAAGGTGCAAAACCAACTAGCACTACAAAAAAGTAAAAATACCAAGGCGCCGAGTGCTTGTTGACTACTTCAGTAAAACGCTGGAAATTGTGATAGCCAAAAAAGCTGTCAATATAAGTTTGACCGTTGGCTAAAATAACCAAAATGTACCAAGGCAGGGCGATCGCCAGAATAATCAAGATTCCAGACACCGGACGCATTTCGCGCCAAAGTTGCCGAAAATTTCCCAAATAAAGCCCGAAACCGCCCACAATCAGCGCTGGAATGACAATTCCCACAGGCCCCTTAGCCAGAATTGCTAAGGCAATTAGTACGTAACAAGTCAGATACCACTTATTGGGAAATACCGATGCAGAAACTGTGGAAAATTCTGCTTTTTCTCTCTTTTCTTCTAAGGTGTAACCGAGGAAAAATGCGAGCAGTGCCGAACACATACAGGCGACTAATAGCATATCTGAAACACCAGTCCGTCCCCAGGCAATAGTTTGAGGATTTAAAGCTATTAGGGCAGCACCAATCCAAGGAGTAGAAAGAAAAATAGGAATACTAGGAGAGGGGGAGAGTGGGAGAGTGGGAGAGTGGGAGAGCGAGGGAGGAAACACAGTTGCATTCATCCGTGTATCCGTGTCCGAATCCGTGTCGTGCCCTTCTTCCTTCTTCCTTCTTCCTTCTTCCTTCGATTTCGATAGGGTATAGAATCCGAGGCAAGTCAGACCGATCGCGCACAAGGCCGAGGGAAGACGCACGGCCCATTCGTTAACACCCAGAGTGCGGTAAGCCACCGCCATCAGCCAGTAAATCAACGGCGGCTTGTCAAACCTGGTTTCGCCGTTGAAATAAGGAGTGATGAAATCCCCTGTCACGGTCATTTGACGGGCGGCTTCGGCAAACAGCGGTTCGGTTTCGTCAACTAAGCCGATGTTGCCGAGATTCCACAAAAAAGCCACCGAGGCGATCGCGCACAGCCACAACAGCGACAGCAGCTTTGGTGCGAGCGGGCGATTCCTAAACTCTGACAAACTTTTAATAACTTCCTTCACCCAAACTTCCTGCGATTTTAGATTTTAAATTTTAGCTCGCTTAGAGAGTCTACCGAAAGATTCGCATTCTCGAAACTCCCAATTCGATCGAATGCGGTTCAACTGAGATGTTGCACCATTCTCAATAAGGCTTGATGAACAGGCAAGATGCCTGTGAAGCGAGAAAATTTAGTCTTTGTGGAACAGGCCGAAAAGCCTGTTCTTGATAATGGTGCAAGATATCAGGTTCAACCTCACATATCTTGCACCATTCTCAACAAGACCGTATCAACCGGCTTTCTCGACCCAAATCTCGGCACTTGCTGCTAAGCGTTCACGGCTGCAAAATTAATTGCCATTCTCCGGCTGTACTGTTCCAAGCGGGCGAGGCTGTCTCCCCGGCGACGTAAGGCCCCCAGTAGCGGCGAGAACCATCCTGAGCAAAAACCACCAGAATGTCTCCCTGTTTGACTTGTAACTTGCCATCCGGCAGCGATAGCATCAGTCCCTTGTCGCCTCCTTCTCCCGGCGCAAAATCCCAGTGCGCCGGTTTGCCGTAGGATTTCTCGGCTTGCCGTTTCGACAGCAGGGCCACTCGCACTGGGTGTTCGCTGCGGTTGCTGACGCGCAGACTGCCGGTGGCTTTAGTATTTACAGAGATTGAGGAAAGCAATTCCTCCTCTGACTCTGGGGGGGTTGGTATTGAGTCGGGTTTGGGAGCGCTGGCGGTGTCTGCAGAAGCTGTGGCGACTGGGGAAACCGGGGGTGTGGGGGGGAGTGCGGTAGCTTGTGAGGGCCAATCGCTCGATCGATTTGAACCGTTGGAGATAGTGATTTCAAAACGTCCTAGAAACATTCCTGTAATTAGGACGATCGCCACTCCAATTACGCTCTGGTAAATTTTAAGTTTCATAAGTTTTCTGCTTAAAGGATAGACTGCACACCCGCAATTATTCATAACTATCCTTAATGTAGAGCCCGGGGCCGCGGTGCCACAAGATACAGCTACACTTAATTACTTGACTGTTCAGGACTGTAACTCCGCGATCGCTCAATACCATCTTATATGTTAAATTTTAGATTTTAGATGGCGGCCTACTAAGCTAGGCAAAGATTTGGAGTTTGTCTGACGCAGCATTTTTTGACTCATCAGTATAACTTTTAATACCATCAGGACTTACGCACTATAACAGTGTTGCAAGGGTTTAAGATTGCGACGCACAGCGAACCGTGACAGAATTGCGTGTTTGTGTGCGTAAGTCCTGACTATTTTAAAAAAATAATGCAACTCTAGGCAAGATCCAAACCCCGATCGCCATCAGTCATTCCCAATTCTTTCATCTAAAATCTAAAATGATATAACTTCTATGCAGAATACCCGAATTAACAGATTGATTGACGTTGTGGGCGAGCAATTCGGACGCTGGCTGAGCAATCCTTGGCGGCGGATTTCGCTCCTGATAATTAGCCTGCTGTTAGGCAATTTTTTGGGAACAGCTATTTCGACGATCGCCGGACAATCCGCTGATTGGGATATTATCGCGGGCGGGCTGTTGGTGTTGTTGACGGAGTTGGTGAACCGGCTGGTTTACGGTGGGAGGAAGCCTGCGGCACGTTATTTTTGGGTGGAGGTGCTCAACGCTCTGAAAATTGGCCTGACTTACAATTTATTTGTGGAAGCTTTCAAACTTGGCTCTTAAAAAATTTTGAATCACTAGGGGCGGGTTTAGTTAGGAGCTATGCAATTAAGCGAATTTACCATTACAAAACCCACCCTCCCCGCGCTCAGAATATAGACTAATGACGGGAGCATCCCATTTTTGCTTTCAGATCGTGGACGGTTGCATCAGAATAATATAATTGGATAATATAGAGTGCGAGCGTCTCGCTCGCGGCATAGGTCGCGAGCGAGACGCT
>NZ_JAUBRJ010000138.1:0-5493 GCF_036701805.1 Microcoleus sp. N3A4 | reverse complement strand
GGTTGCCTATAGTTCGCGCCCCTTCGCTGGGTGGTTCGGAAACGAGCGGCGCGGCGGAGGGGGGTGGAGAAGAAAGTTGTCGCTTTGCGGTGTTGACGAACTTCGAAACTGCTGTATAGTGTGCGGCTCCCTCGGGCGAAACGCCCGGCAGCGCGAAAGGCGCTAAGAAGGGAACGGATCTTTGAAAGTACGCGCAGGTGTTTTGTGCGGGTGCCTGCAGGGTGGTGAGATCATCATCAATCTTGCAGACGCTCGATCATGAGCACTGTCAATTGTTTTTGTAGCATGCGACGCAAAGCTCAGGAATCGACCGATCTGCTAAAGCAATACGCTTTAACTGAAGAGTTTGATCCTGGCTCAGAGTGAACGCTGGCGGCAGGCCTAACACATGCAAGTCGAGCGGCAGCGCGGGGGCAACCCTGGCGGCGAGCGGCGGACGGGTGAGGAATTCGTCGGAATCTGCCTTTTTGTGGGGGATAACGTAGGGAAACTTACGCTAATACCGCATACGACCTACGGGTGAAAGTGGGGGACCGCAAGGCCTCACGCAGAAAGATGAGCCGACGACCGATTAGCTAGTTGGTAGGGTAAAGGCCTACCAAGGCGACGATCGGTAGCTGGTCTGAGAGGATGATCAGCCACACTGGGACTGAGACACGGCCCAGACTCCTACGGGAGGCAGCAGTGGGGAATATTGGACAATGGGCGCAAGCCTGATCCAGCCATGCCGCGTGTGTGAAGAAGGCCTTCGGGTTGTAAAGCACTTTTGTCCGGAAAGAAATCTTCCAACTTAATACGTTGGGAGGATGACGGTACCGGAAGAATAAGCACCGGCTAACTTCGTGCCAGCAGCCGCGGTAATACGAAGGGTGCAAGCGTTACTCGGAATTACTGGGCGTAAAGCGTGCGTAGGCGGTTTGTTAAGTCTGACGTGAAATCCCCGGGCTCAACCTGGGACGTGCGTTGGAAACTGGCGATCTAGAGTACGGTAGAGGGTGGTGGAATTCCCGGTGTAGCAGTGAAATGCGTAGAGATCGGGAGGAACACTCGTGGCGAAGGCGGCCACCTGGACCAGTACTGACGCTGAGGCACGAAAGCGTGGGGAGCAAACAGGATTAGATACCCTGGTAGTCCACGCCCTAAACGATGCGAACTGGATGTTGGGCTCACTTCGGAGCTCAGTATCGAAGCTAACGCGTTAAGTTCGCCGCCTGGGGAGTACGGTCGCAAGACTGAAACTCAAAGGAATTGACGGGGGCCCGCACAAGCGGTGGAGTATGTGGTTTAATTCGATGCAACGCGCAGAACCTTACCTGGCCTTGACATCCACGGAATCCTTCAGAGATGAGGGAGTGCCTTCGGGAACCGTGAGACAGGTGCTGCATGGCTGTCGTCAGCTCGTGTCGTGAGATGTTGGGTTAAGTCCCGCAACGAGCGCAACCCTTGTCCTTAGTTGCCAGCACGTAATGGTGGGAACTCTAAGGAGACCGCCGGCGACAAGCCGGAGGAAGGTGGGGATGACGTCAAGTCATCATGGCCCTTACGGCCAGGGCTACACACGTACTACAATGGTGGGGACAGAGGGCTGCAAGCCGGCGACGGTGAGCCAATCCCAGAAACCCCATCTCAGTCCGGATTGGAGTCTGCAACTCGACTCCATGAAGTCGGAATCGCTAGTAATCGCAGATCAGCATTGCTGCGGTGAATACGTTCCCGGGCCTTGTACACACCGCCCGTCACACCATGGGAGTTTGTTGCACCAGAAGCAGGTAGCTTAACCGCAAGGGGGGCGCTTGCCACGGTGTGGCCGATGACTGGGGTGAAGTCGTAACAAGGTAGCCGTATCGGAAGGTGCGGCTGGATCACCTCCTTTAGAGTATGACTGACTGTCCTGTCAGGCATCCGCACAAGGCACCTGCATTCAGAGCATCGCGCAAAGGCGCGGTATCGGTGACCCAAGCTTGCTTGGGGCCATAGCTCAGCTGGGAGAGCACCTGCTTTGCAAGCAGGGGGTCGTCGGTTCGATCCCGACTGGCTCCACCAACCCGACTCCCCGAGATTTTGGGTCTGTAGCTCAGGTGGTTAGAGCGCACCCCTGATAAGGGTGAGGTCGGTGGTTCGAGTCCTCCCAGACCCACCAAAACTCTGAATGACAGCGCGTACGAAAAGATAAAGCGAGGCCGACGTTGAGGTCGGTTTTCGGTTCTTTGATAACTTGTGACGTAACAGCGTTTGAGAGCCAGTGGGGTGAGAGCCCTGGTGGCCATCTTGAAACATGTGTCGTTGTAACAAGGCAAACTTGCACCAGCCTCGAGGCGACTTGAGGTTATATGGTCAAGCGAATAAGCGCATACGGTGGATGCCTTGGCAGTCAGAGGCGATGAAGGACGTGACAGCCTGCGAAAAGCGTGGGGGAGCCGGCAATAGGCTTTGATCCCGCGATGTCCGAATGGGGAAACCCACCCGCAAGGGTATCCTGCAGTGAATCCATAGCTGCTGGAAGCTAACCCGGGGAACTGAAATATCTAAGTACCCGGAGGAAAAGAAATCAACCGAGATTCCCTGAGTAGTGACGAGCGAACGGGGAACAGCCCAAAAGTCATCATGGTTCTAGAAAAACAGTCTGGAAAGGCTGGCCATAGACGGTGATAGCCCAGTATTTGAAAGGGCCACGATGATGAAATTGAGTAGGGCGGGGCACGTGAAACCCTGTCTGAACATGGGGGGACCATCCTCCAAGGCTAAATACTCCTGACTGACCGATAGTGAACCAGTACCGTGAGGGAAAGGCGAAAAGAACCCCGGAGAGGGGAGTGAAATAGAACCTGAAACCGTATGCGTACAAGCAGTAGGAGCCCGCAAGGGTGACTGCGTACCTTTTGTATAATGGGTCAGCGACTTACTTTTTGTGGCGAGCTTAACCGTATAGGGTAGGCGAAGGGAAACCGAGTCTGAATAGGGCGCATAGTCGCAGGAAGTAGACCCGAAACCGGGTGATCTAGCCATGCCCAGGGTGAAGGTGCGGTAACACGCACTGGAGGCCCGAACCCACTCCTGTTGCAAAAGTAGGGGATGAGGTGTGGCTAGGAGTGAAAAGCTAATCGAACCCGGAGATAGCTGGTTCTCCTCGAAAGCTATTTAGGTAGCGCCTCGCACGAATCTTCCTGGGGGTAGAGCACTGTTATGGCTAGGGGGTCATCGTGACTTACCAAACCATGGCAAACTCCGAATACCAGGACAGACTATGCGGGAGACACACGGCGGGTGCTAACGTCCGTCGTGAAAAGGGAAACAACCCAGACCCACAGCTAAGGTCCCCAAATTATCGCTAAGTGGAAAACGATGTGGAAAGGCATAGACAGCCAGGAGGTTGGCTTAGAAGCAGCCATCCTTTAAAGAAAGCGTAATAGCTCACTGGTCGAGTCGGTCTGCGCGGAAGATTTAACGGGGCTAAGCGATATACCGAAGCTTGGGGTGCACACTTTGTGTGCGCGGTAGAGGAGCGTTCCGTACGCCTGCGAAGGTGGCTTGAGAAGGCTGCTGGAGGTATCGGAAGTGCGAATGCTGACATGAGTAACGATAATGCGGGTGAAAAGCCCGCACGCCGAAAGCCCAAGGTTTCCTAGCGCAACGTTCATCGGCGCAGGGTGAGTCGGCCCCTAAGGCGAGACCGAAAGGTGTAGTCGATGGGAAGCTGGTTAATATTCCAGCACCTCGCGTGAGTGCGATGGGGGGACGGAGAAGGGTAAGTGTACCGGGCGTTGGTTGTCCCGGGGAAAGTACAAAGGCTTGGGTGGTAGGCAAATCCGCCGCCCTTTAAGGCCGAAGTACGAGACGAGTCCTATCGGACGAAGTCACTGATCCCACGCTTCCAGGAAAAGCCTCTAAGCTTCAGCTCACGCAAGACCGTACCGTAAACCGACACAGGTGGGTAGGATGAGAATTCTCAGGCGCTTGAGAGAACTTGGGTGAAGGAACTAGGCAAAATAGTACCGTAACTTCGGGAGAAGGTACGCCTCCAGCAATGGAGGCCGCAGTGACCAGGCCGCTGCGACTGTTTATCAAAAACACAGCACTCTGCAAACACGAAAGTGGACGTATAGGGTGTGACGCCTGCCCGGTGCTGGAAGGTTAAGTGATGGGGTCAGCGCAAGCGAAGCTCTTGATCGAAGCCCCAGTAAACGGCGGCCGTAACTATAACGGTCCTAAGGTAGCGAAATTCCTTGTCGGGTAAGTTCCGACCTGCACGAATGGCGTAACGACAGCGGCGCTGTCTCCACCCAAGGCTCAGTGAAATTGAAATCGCTGTGAAGATGCAGCGTTCCCGCGGCAAGACGGAAAGACCCCGTGAACCTTTACTATAGCTTTACATTGAACGTTGAGTTCGTCTGTGTAGGATAGGTGGGAGGCTATGAAACCGAGGCGCCAGCTTCGGTGGAGCCATCCTTGAAATACCACCCTGATGTGCTTGACGTTCTAACCTAGGTCCGTAATCCGGATCGGGGACCATGTATGGTGGGTAGTTTGACTGGGGCGGTCTCCTCCCAAAGAGTAACGGAGGAGCACGAAGGTACGCTCAGCGCGGTCGGACATCGCGCAATGTGTGCAAAGGCAGAAGCGTGCTTGACTGCAAGATCGACGGATCAAGCAGGTACGAAAGTAGGTCTTAGTGATCCGGTGGTTCTGTATGGAAGGGCCATCGCTCAACGGATAAAAGGTACTCCGGGGATAACAGGCTGATACCGCCCAAGAGTTCATATCGACGGCGGTGTTTGGCACCTCGATGTCGGCTCATCACATCCTGGGGCTGTAGTCGGTCCCAAGGGTATGGCTGTTCGCCATTTAAAGTGGTACGCGAGCTGGGTTCAGAACGTCGTGAGACAGTTCGGTCCCTATCTGTCGTGGGCGTTGGAGATTTGAGAGGGGCTGTTCCTAGTACGAGAGGACCGGAATGGACGAACCTCTGGTGTACCGGTTGTCACGCCAGTGGCACTGCCGGGTAGCTACGTTCGGAAACGATAACCGCTGAAAGCATCTAAGCGGGAAGCGCGCCTCAAGATGAGATCTCCCGGGACACAAGTCCCCTAAAGGAACGATGAAGACTACGTCGTTGATAGGTCGGGTGTGTAAGTGCAGTAATGCATTGAGCTTACCGATACTAATGATCCGTGTGGCTTGATCATATAACCTCAAGTTGCCTTGCCCTTCGGCACAGAAGCCAAGACAAACCAAACTGTTACGTCACAAGACCCTATGAGAGCGTGAGCGCTTGAGCCTTCCGGCAATAGCGACCCTCCACCCTCTCCCTGGTGAACATAGCTGCGTGGAACCACCCGATCCCATCCCGAACTCGGAAGTGAAACGCGCACGCGCCGATGGTAGTGTGCATCCGCATGCGAGAGTAGGTCATCGCCAGGGCCTTACCCAAAACCCCGACCCAAAAGGTCGGGGTTTTTCTTTGCAACTCAAAAACCAATAACAGCAAAGCGCAGG
>NZ_JAUBRJ010000137.1:0-5545 GCF_036701805.1 Microcoleus sp. N3A4 | reverse complement strand
CCCCCTGTGCCCCTCTCCCACTCTCCCATCTCCCCCCGTCCCTAAATTGCGATCGCAATTAGCGGTAGAAATATGTCAAACTTTTCTGTAGAGATTCATTGCAGGTGACTTATGGCACAACGGACTTGGTTAGGAGATATACTCAAACCCCTTAACTCAGAATACGGTAAGGTAGCCCCCGGCTGGGGAACCACGCTATTGATGAGCGTGTTCATTGGACTGTTTTTCGTGTTCTTGTTGATTATTTTGCAAATCTACAACTCTTCGCTGATTCTGGAGAATGTGGATATGGATTGGTCGAGTCTCGGCCGCTAAAAATTGAGCACAAAACATTAAGGCTAAAAGTAAAAGCTGAGGGTTGAGGAGAAAGGGTAAAAGCTAAGTTTTTTCCGTTTTTCCTTACCCTTTCCGATTACTTTAGCCCTAAATAAACAGGAACTAACTAAACAAATTGCAGGAGAAAAAAATGAATATTTTTGGCATTGGTTTGCCGGAAATGGCAGTAATTTTTACGATCGCCTTGTTGGTATTCGGCCCGAAAAAATTGCCAGAAATCGGTCGCAGTATGGGCAAGGCAATTCGGGGATTTCAGGATGCTTCGCGGGATTTTGAGTCAGAGTTCAAGCGGGAAGCCAAGCAGTTAGAAGAAGCTGTCGCCAGCAAGCCGGAACCAGAAAAACTCGCGGCTGCTAAGGAAGATACCGCAGACATTTAAATGAACAACACTCAGAAGTCGGAAACACCAGCGGAGTTAGTGATTCCCCAGTTAATAGTTGGCTTGGGAAATCCCGAACCTAAATACGATCGCACCCGACACAACATAGGCTTTAATGCTGTCGATGCCTTGGCTAAATCTTGGCAGATTTCGCTGTCGGAAAATCGCAAATTTCAAGGCATATTTGGCGAGGGAAACCGGCCGCGGGGACAGAAAATCCGCTTGCTGAAACCGCTTACTTACATGAATCTGTCGGGCCAAGCGATTCGGGCGGCGGCGGATTGGTACAAAATACCTGCGGAGTCTGTGTTAGTAGTATACGACGATATGGATTTGCCGATCGGGAAATTGAGAATGCGGCTTGCCGGTTCTGCAGGCGGACACAACGGCATGAAATCGACAATTTCTCATTTGGGCACAGACAAATTTCCCCGCTTGCGTATCGGCATCGGCAAACCTCAAAACGATGCTGCTAAAAATGAGAAAGATACGATTTCCTTCGTGTTAGGAAAATTTTCCTCAGAGGAAAGTCAGTTAGTAGAGAAAGTGCTTAAACTGGTTGTAGAAGCTGTGGAACTAAGTCTGCACCAAGGAGTAGAAAAAGCCATGAGCCTTTACAACAATCGCACAATTGCAGAAACAAACGCGGAAACAAAAAGGTGAGTTCGAGACGTTTGCCTGAAACAACAGCATATGTTCGAGTTACTGGCCAATCTTGGCAAAAAGGCACGATTGAGGGTGAAGTAAGTGCCGGCAATTTTGAGTGGCAGTTTCAGTGGCGTTTCACCGCAGAAAAAACACTGATACTTGAGCCTTCTCAGGGTAGGGCATTGATTCAGGAACCGCTGCACCGTTTTCTGGAGAAATGGGATTATCAGCTTGAACCAGGTGGCGATTATTCGTTTACGGTTCGGGCTGAGTTTTAATATTCATATTTATTTGGGAATAACTCTTGACATATTATGCTAAATCTAGCATAATAGAAGTATAGCTCTAAAGAGGAATCGATGTATGAGAAAAAAATTGTACGGTAAACATGAGAAAAAAATCAGTCAAAACGATTGTATGGATCGGAAGTTCTCTAAACGATCTTAAAGAATTTCCTGAAGATGTACATGACATCATGGGCTATGCTCTGTATCTAGCACAAACAGGAGGAAAACACCAATCTGCTAAACCTCTCAAAGGGTTTGGAGGTGCAAAAGTTTTAGAAATTACCGATGACTGTGATGGGGATACCTATCGAGCTGTTTACACGGTAAAGTTTGCAGATACAGTGTATGTTTTGCACGCTTTCCAGAAAAAGTCTAAACAAGGAATTGCTACACCGCAACAAGATATTAAGTTAATCCAAGAGAGGCTAAAACGAGCTCAAGAACATTACGAAGAGTTCAAGAGTAAGTAAGACTGGAATCAGTAGTGATAAGAGTAGCTTATATTTCTAAATAAGCTGGAAATAGACGGCTTCTTATCACTACTTTTTCAGGAATAACTAAGACCATATAAGGGGGAAATCATGAGTAAGGAGATCGATATTCAAGTTAGTAGTGGCAATATATTTGCTGATTTGGGTATGCCTAATTCTGATGAAATGCTGATGAAGGCTGAATTGGTACGGCAGATAACTGAAATCGTCAGTCAAAGGAAACTGAATCAACTTCAAGCAGCAGAAGTATTAGGAATTGACCAGCCAAAGGTGTCAGCGTTGATGAGAGGAAAGCTGATAGGTTTTTCAACAGAAAGGTTGTTTCGATTTTTAAATGCGTTAGGGTGCGATGTGCAAATTGTCGTGAAGAAAAAGCTCGACTCGCCAGCGGTCGCAGGAATTAGTGTTGTTAGCATCTGATATCTGAATATTCACTTTTTTGTATGATTCACATTCTTGCCATTCACTTTGATAAATTGGCGGTTTGTCAGCAAATCAGGTGGCGTCGCTTCTCGGTAAGCCCCGCAATAATACATTGTCAAAACAGCTTTGTAAGCCCAGTGATTGGAAGGTACATCAGTAAAAGGATTGGGCAGAGTTGCAGCCTGATTCTGGACGCAAGCATTGAGAATTTGTTCTCGCGCTGGCTGCACTTGAACTAAATAATTATTTGGCTTGACTTGAGCGGTAGTTTGTGCTTTTACAGGAGCAGAAAAGCTGGCACTAATTAGCAGTATAGCGGCCGCAAAAATCGTGAGTTTCATAGGGAATTGGGAATTGGGAATTGGGAATTGGGAATTGGGAATTGGGAATTGGGAATTGGGAATTGGGAATTATCATCCATAAATAAAAACCAACAACTGACAACCAACAACTGACAACTGACAACTGACAACTGACAACTGACAACTGACAACTGACTACTAACTACTGACTGATTTTCGCATTCCCAAAGCCAATACACTCAAAAACAACAGCCCCACTGCGCCAGCTAGCGGATTGCCGTTAACTCCTGTCACCCAGTCGGGTACCGATCCCGAATATCGCACTAACTGCCCGATGTTAATGATGTAATATCCCCAGATTAAACCTGCATGAAGCCCGATCGACAAACCGAGACGATTTTGGCGCGATCTTTTTCCCAAAACCAGTATCAAACCCAGCAGCAACAACCCCGGAAACTGCGGCCAACTCCGCAGCATTGCGGCAACAGGTTTGAGAAAATGAGATAAGGCAAACACCAGGCTATTCGCCCACAGAGATATTTTATAATTGTAATCGCGCTGCAACTCGTC
This sequence comes from Microcoleus sp. N3A4, assembly GCF_036701805.1. NCBI lineage: Bacteria > Bacillati > Cyanobacteriota > Cyanophyceae > Oscillatoriales > Microcoleaceae > Microcoleus > Microcoleus sp. N3A4. The sequence goes on along the minus strand of NZ_JAUBRJ010000137.1, from coordinate 2,109 downwards.
CAGCAACCAACCCCGGAATACCAACTCCTCGGCAAAACCGACTCCAAGGGCGCTTAACAGCCCTTCTGCGATGATTCTCGGCAAATTATCTGAATTTTGCCACGCGAGTAAGCCGAACAGCCCTTGCACCGCAAATAAGCTGAAAGTAAGCAAAAGCCCGATCGCCAATCCGATTAACAACTCGAAACCGTTTTTTCGCGTATTGATTAAACCGTAACCTTTGAGCAATTTGGTTTGTCCGTAAACTTTTTTTCCCCAGCGCGGCACTAAGAACAGAAATTCTGCAAACAGCAATCCCATTGTCAGAATAGTTGCTAAGTTGCTGTCTTTAACTAAAAGATAAATTGGTGCTGCTAGCGGCAGCCAAATTGCTAGCAAGATTAATAGGAAAATTATTACACGTAAAGGAAATGGATAACTGGCTATTATTTGGAGGCGGTTAATCATTGTTGTAAATTAAACAGGTTTTACATGATATCTGTAGGGACACAGCATTGCTGTGTCCTTACCAGGATTAGGACACAGCATTGCTGTGTCCCTACCCGGATTCTAAACACACCATTGCCGTACCCCTAATGTACAAAGCAGACGGAAAAAGCTAGAATGGCATCGTATCGGTTGAAACTTTAAGTGAAGCAAAGCTATAACATCAGGTAACAATGACTGAAGCCTCGGATTTTTCAAATGTCGATCGAGAATTAGATGACACAATTTTAAGCTTCGCAGACATTCAGGCAGAACTCAACCTGCGCCACGCTAAAGATGCTCTGCGAGATATAGTAGAAAATCTCGACTTGACACTTCAAGAGCGAACTGGACTGGAACCGGAAATTGGCGGGTTGGAGAAAATGCTCGACAAGCTAGAGCGCGCTTGCGTGCAAATAGCTGTGTTTGGGATGGTGGGAAGGGGAAAATCTTCGGTTTTGAACGCGCTGCTGGGTCAAAATGTGTTTGAAACTGGCCCGACTCACGGGGTGACTCGCACGACGACTATCGGGCAGTGGGATGTCGGAGAGGGAATTGATGAGAATTTGCCCGATCGACTTTCGCCAGTTATTTACCGTTTGTCGCAAGTTGAATTAGTCGATACTCCGGGAATAGATGAAGTTGACGGCGAAACTCGCGAACTTTTAGCCCGCCGCGTTGCTAAACAAGCAGATTTGATTTTGTTTGTGGTGGCTGGCGACATTACGAAGGTGGAATACGCAGCACTTTCGCAGTTGCGGGAAGCCGGAAAACCGATGTTATTAGTGTTTAATAAAATTGACCAGTATCCCGATGCAGACAGGCTGGCAATTTATCATAAAATTCGAGACGATCGCGTGAGAGAATTGTTATCTCCCGATGAAATTGTGATGGCGGCGGCTTCGCCTTTGACGGCGAGGGCGGTGCGCCGTCCTGACGGAAGTATGGGCGTGCAAATGACTCGCAGTTTGCCACAAGTGCAAGATTTAAAATTAAAGATTTTGGAGATTTTAGACCGGGAAGGCAAATCTTTGGTGGCGCTGAATACGATGCTTTGTGCGGGGGATATTAACGAGCAGTTGGTGCAGCGAAAAATGGAGATTCGAGATGACGCGGCTAATCGAATTATCTGGAATGGAGTAATGACGAAATCGGTGGCGATCGCACTTAATCCAATTACTGTAGTTGATATTCTTAGCGGTGCGGTAATTGATGTGGTGATGATATTAACTTTATCTAAAGTTTACGGCATTGCGATGACGGAAGCGGGCGCGGTGGAATTGCTGCAAAAGATTGCGATTAGTATGGGCGGGATTACTGCGGGTGAATTGTTGGCTAATTTTGGTTTGAGTTCTTTGAAAGGATTGTTGGGTTTGGCGACGCCGGCGACGGGGGGTTTGGCTTTAGCGCCTTATTTGTCTGTAGCGGTGACGCAAGCTGCGATCGCGGGGGTTTCTTCCTACGGAATCGGTCAAGTTACTAAGGCTTATTTGGCTAATGGTGCTTCTTGGGGAGATGACGGGCCAAAGGCTGTTGTGAGCAAGATTTTGTCTTCTTTGGATGATGATTCTATTTTAAATCGGATTAAGGAGGAGTTGCGGGCTAAGTTGGATTTGGGAAGTGTGGAAAAACAGAAATCTTAGT
>NZ_JAUBRJ010000012.1:133708-136762 GCF_036701805.1 Microcoleus sp. N3A4 | reverse complement strand
CGTTGTAATTTGTTGTCAGCACTTTACAATTATGAGTTAGCTTTCAGGTCTAAAATTCAAAACCTTTAATTATAACATAGATTTTTTTTGCAAGAGGTCTAATAACCAATCACCAATAACCAATAACCAATCACCAATAACCAATCACCAATAACCAATCACCAATAACCAATCACCAATAACCAATCACCAATAACCAATCACCAATAACCAATAACTAATAATTAATTGAGCGAAACTTGCCAACCTTTTTCTGCTTTTTTTAGCTGGAGAGAAGTGCAGGATTGCAAAAATTTAGGAAATTTTTTGCCGAGATTAAAGTCCTTAATTATTTGGGTAATTTGTTTGCCGTATTGTCTGTGAAATTCGCTGCCTACATTGGAGAGAAATACCGAATTATCAGGAGAGTTGCCGGTTAAGTCGCTAACTATTTTTACCAGTGCTTTTTCCAAGTCTTCCAAAGAATTAATATCTGTCAATCTGGCAGGTGCTGTCGCGGTGTTATTCAGATTTTCTTTGTTAAGTATTGGCGGTGGGGGCGACAATTTCACATCAAAAAGAGTGACATAAGTTTGAGAAGTTTCTGATGGTTTGTGGACGACAAACTCGGTCGGATATTTGAGAAATATATCCCTGGTTTTACTGCCGAGCAAATGCTCTGCAACAACTTGATTGAGAACTAAACCGTAATTATCCCTAAATAAAGCTGAAACGGTAGAAAGCTTGATCCACTGAGCAGAGGTGCGTTCTTGCTCTTTTTTAATTAAATTTTTGAGCTGAGTAACTAATTGCTCTACGGGTGTAATTTCCGGTATAATTACGAGGGAATGGGTTTCAACTTGTCCGGTTTGGCTGTTTAAAACTATGATTTTATCTATTTGCTTGCGGACTTGAAATACTGTTAATCCGTGAGCTTGCAGTGTATTGCTGAGGTGAGTGAGGGCGCGATCGGACGAACAGACAAAAATCTCTTTAGCTGTGGGATAATGTACGAAAATCGATGCGCCGACTGTAGCCATTTTTAAGTCGGCGCTGTCTTTGCCGGGAGGGACGTGAATCAGTTGATAGCCGCGCTGGTGAAATTCGGCATCTTTTTTGCCCATACTGCGCCAGTTGGCAAAGGCAACTTTGATTTGGATGGGATAGTGGCAAATTCCCTCTAGGAATTTTTCGGTTTCGATGCTGAGTTGCAAGTTTTCGACATCTAGCAGCAAGATAGCAATGCCGACAGGAAGCGAATTTGTTTGGTTGGTGGGAGTTGGAGGTTTAGACGAAACTGAGTTTTGTGATTTAGCTGGTGCTGTTTGGGATTCGGCTAGCTGCTCAATTCTGGCAAATAATTTGCTGAATTGAGGTGAATTAATGAATTCTGGAACTAGCAGAATTTGTAGGTATTTTTGGGCAGTCAGCAGCAGGGAATCTGTATCGCTGGCTACTCTGAAACTTTTTGTCAATTTTCCAATCAAAACTGACTGAAAATCAGGTTTTGCCCAGGGGGTGTTCCTGTATTTTTCAGCTATCCATTCGGGATGCTTTTCCTGAATGGAAATTAGTGTTTGAGCGATATAGCGACTGATGGCGCTGAATGCGGGAGATTCTTCAGTCGCCAGCAAGGGAGTTCGATCGGGCATGGCCCTCTACAATGCGGGATGCTGTTTCAATTTATCACAATTCTACTTTCTCGCTGGGAGTTGGACGATCGCCCGCCAAATTAAACCGGCGGCAATTAATGCCAATCCTGTCAGCCAAATTTGCCTCTCCACCCAGAAAGCCAGAAACAGACAACTCCCCAAACCCACCCAAGCCAACCACTGCGGGTAAAGCCTTTCGGCGGCGGAAAGTTGCAGCGCGGCGAGGTTGGTGATAGCGTAGTATATCAAAACGCTAAAAGCGCTGAACGACCAAGTGGTTTTGACATCGCCGACGAGGATTAAAAGTGCGATCGTAACTTCGACAACTACCACAGCCACGTAAGGCGTTGTCCCCGAAGGATTCAGCCGCGCCAAGACTCTCGGCATATCCAGACGCCGCCCCATCGCCAGCCAGACGCGCGACAGCCCTAAAATTAAGTTCAGCAAGACTCCCAACATAGCGGTAATTGCACCGACAGCTAGCAGTTGAGAAACTCCTGGAATTGCAAAACTTCGGGCGATGACTTCCAGGGGTGCAGTCGTGCCGCCTGTTTGTAAAGACAATTTACCGACTCCCCCCGTGCCCGCGACCACTACTGCTACCGCCAAGTAAAGCAGCATTGTCAGCACCAAATTGAAAATTATGGCTTTGGGAATGGTTTGCCTCGGTTCGCGCACTTCCTCGCTCATTGTAGTGATGCGGGCGTAACCGCTATAAGCGACAAACATCAGGGCGGTGGCGTGGAGGATGGAGCCGATCGAGCTATCATTCTGTACGGTGGCCATTTCCCACCTTACCTCTGGCAAACCAGCAGCAATAAACACAGCCAAGGATAAAAGTGTAACTGAGACTATGGCAGTATTGGCAATATTCGATCGCCTAATTCCCATCAATACAATTAAAGTGAGGGTGGCGACGGCGACTAAAGCTGTTAGGATCGGGTAAGTGCGATCGGCTAAACCAACTGCATTTAAAAAATACCCCGCAAAACCCAAAGCAGCAGTAGCCGCAGAAGCCGTTTTAGCCAACAAAAACATCCAGCCCGCCGTAAAACCCAGCCAAGGATTGAGATATTTGTAGCCATATTCATAAGTACCGCCGCTAACAGGATGACTCGCCGCTAATTGAGCGCTGTTAAGGCCATTGCAAACAGCAACTAAAGCAGCAATACCCACAGCCAAAATCACTCCCGGCCCCGCAATTTCCGCTGCAATCCCGATACTCACAAATACTCCCGTGCCAAGAATCGAACCCAGGCCCATGAGAGTAGCGCCGAAAACACCCAATTCTCGCTTAAGCAGTGGTGAAGACATAACTATAGCGGTTTTCTGTTCAGTGCCATACTGATATTAGCAGGACTAAAGCTTTTGTCACGTTGAAACAGGTTTGTAGTTGCGCTTCAGCGCCGGCCGGCGCTGAAGC